>JAGAJD010000105.1 GCA_017626275.1 Lachnospira sp. | reverse complement strand
GCAGGAGCCGGAATATGCTTTTATCCGCCGGGCATACCGCTTGTTAATCCCGGTGAGGAGATAACCAAAGAAGTTATTGCCGTTATGAGAGAAGGGATTGATTCAGGGCTTGAGGTAATCGGAGCGGATATAATAAAGACGTATACAGCAACTGAAAAATCAGAAGAGGGAGTGTATGTGACATGCCTGGAATAGCATTTATTATGGGAAAGAGCGCATCAGGAAAAGACAAGATATTTAAAATGCTTATGGAAGATGAAAGGCTTTGTTTGAAAAATGTTACAATGTATACTACAAGACCAATGCGGGTTGGTGAAACAGAAGGCATTGAATATCATTTTGTTGATGAAAGAAAGGCACAGGAGTTTGAAGAGGCGGATAAAATAATAGAAATGCGAAGTTATACAACAATGCATGGTGTATGGAAATATTTTACCGCTGATGACGGACAGATTGACTTAGCGCAGGGAAACAGATATATTGTTATTGGAACACTTGAGGCTTACGATAAATTTTGCAAATACTATGGCAAAGAGCATATTTTGCCGATATATATAGAAGTAGATGATGGAATCCGTCTTATGCGGGCTGTAAACAGGGAAATGAAGCAGGAAAATCCGAAATATGCGGAGCTGTGCAGGAGATTTCTGGCAGATGAGCAGGATTTTTCCGAGACAAATATACAAAAGTCGGGAATTACGAAACGTTTCTTTAACAATAATCTGTTGGAGGAGTGTTATGAAGAGATAGCCCGGGAAATAGCTGAAAAAATGTGTCAGGCCGATATTTGATTGGAACAGGCGATACAGAAAACGCAGAGGACAATAGTTTTTTATTGGTTTACGGATAAAAATATGTTATACTATGCATATCTAGTACCAAAACGGGGGTATTTTTGTGGATATTAAGGTTAATGACGTATCAAGGGTACAGCAGGTTGAGGAAACAACAAGGGCTGTTGAAAATGGCGGGGAAAACTTCAAATTTACATTAATCAGTAATATTGAGGAGAAAGACCTTCAGGCCAGATTAAGCAGCATGATGCAGGAAATTACGGAGCAGGGCGAACGTATTTCCAAGCATATGGATATTAAGGATATGAAAAAGTACAGGGAGCTTGTAAAAGGCTTTTTAAATGAAGTTGTATCACGTTCCCATGAATTTTCAAGAGAAAATTTCTTAGACAGGCGTGGAAGACACAGAGTTTATGGTATTGTAAGGCTTGTTGACAAGAATCTTGACGAGCTGGCGAGTGAGCTTGTAAAGGACGAAAAGGATCATCTCGCAATTATCGGTAAGATTGATGATATAAGAGGTCTTCTTTTGGATATTTCAACATAAATCTTTTCTGTTATGACAGGAAAAGGGAAGCGGAAAGGAAAAAGATGAGTAGTTTTGCGGATATTTACGGACATGATAAAATAAAAGAGCATTTGCAGAATGCACTTAAACTGGACAAGATTTCTCATGCATACATATTCAATGGCGGTATGGGTTCAGGAAAGAAAATGATGGCTGAAATTTTTGCGAAGACGCTCCAATGCGAGAAGCATGGAGAGAATCCTTGCAATGAGTGCCATTCATGTATGCAGAGTGATTCGGGAAATCAGCCGGATATTATAAGAATAAGACATGAGAAGCCGGCAAGTATCGGTGTTGACGATATAAGGGAGCAGTTGATTGGTGATATGCAGATTAAGCCTTACAGCAGCCGTTACAAGATTTACATTATTGACGAGGCTGAGAAGCTTACGGTGCAGGCACAGAATGCTCTGCTTAAGACAATAGAAGAACCGCCTGCATATGGTATTGTTATTTTGCTGACAACTAATGCAGATATATTTTTGCAGACAATTCTTTCAAGATGTGTGAAACTGGATTTCAGACCTGTTGATGATAAAATAGTTTCGGATTACCTTAAAGAACATTATGATGTTACCGATTATGAATGTCGTTTTGCGACAGCATTTGCGCAGGGAAAAATAGGACGTGCGGCTGCAATCGTTAAGTCAGATGAATTTGCACAGCTTAAGGAAGAAGTTATGCATGTAATCCGTTATGCCGGCGAGATGACGGTAGCAGAGATTATGGCAGAGGTCAAAAATATTGCTAATTATAAGCTGAC
Organism: Lachnospira sp.; assembly: GCA_017626275.1. Taxonomy (GTDB): domain Bacteria; phylum Bacillota; class Clostridia; order Lachnospirales; family Lachnospiraceae; genus Lachnospira. The sequence continues at coordinate 835 of JAGAJD010000105.1, read as the reverse complement.
TATCGATGATTATCTTGATTTGATGGCAATGTGGTATCGTGATGTTTTAGTATTCAAAAGTACAAAGGATTCCAATGTCCTGATATTTAAGAATGAGATGTCGATGATTACATCGCAGGCGGAGACTTATTCTTATGAAGGTCTGGAGGATATTTTAAATTCAATAGATAAGGTTAAGATTCGCTTAAAGGCAAATGTTAATTTTGATTTGGTAATTGAACTGTTGATTATGGCAATTAAGGAGAATTGCTAGGTTAGAAAGGCATGGAGAAAGATAGTGACTAAGGTTATTGGAGTTCGTTTTCGTCAGGCGGGAAAGATTTATTTTTTTGCACCTGGCAAATATGAGGAAATAGAATCGGGAGAGCATGTGATTGTGGAGACAGCGAGAGGTGTCGAGTATGGTCATGTTGTTCTTGGAACAAGAGAGGTTGAGGACAGCAAGGTTATTCAGCCGTTAAAGGCTGTTATAAGGCTTGCAACACCGGAAGATGATGAGAGAGAGGCAAGAAACAGAGCCAAAGAAAAAGAGGCTTTTGGAATCTGCCTTGAAAAGATTGCAAAGCATAAGCTTGATATGAAGCTTATTAAGGTTGAATATACATTTGATAATAATAAGGTGCTGTTTTATTTTACGGCAGATGGAAGAATCGATTTCAGGGAGCTTGTAAAGGATTTGGCTGCCGTGTTTAAGACAAGAATTGAACTGCGTCAGATTGGGGTAAGAGACGAGGCTAAGATTATGGGCGGCATAGGAGTCTGCGGAAGACCTTTGTGCTGTGCAACATTTATGCCTGAATTTGTTCCTGTATCTATTAAGATGGCAAAGGAGCAG
>JAGAJD010000104.1 GCA_017626275.1 Lachnospira sp. | reverse complement strand
AATCAGTGCTTCTGTTATCGGTAAATGGCTCAAATATTCCGAAGACGACATAAAAGTCATTACACTCTGCGGTATACTTCACGATATCGGAAAGCTGCTTGTTCCTAAAGAAATTTTAACAAAGCCGGATCGTCTGACCGCTAATGAATACGCAATTATGAAAGAACATGTTAATCTCGGATATCAGATTGTAAAAGAGGCAGATATTGATGACCGTATCAAATCAGCCGTACTTTTGCACCATGAAAAATGCGACGGTTCAGGTTATCCGTTCGGATTAAAAAGTTCCGACATATCAGATTTTGCAAAAATTATTACTATCGCGGACATTTATGACGCAATGACATGCAATCGTATTTACAGACATGCTATTTGTCCGTTCAGCGTTATTAAATCAATGGAGGAAGACGCTTTTACCAAATTTGACCCTGCTTTTATTATTCCGTTCCTTAAGAATGTTGCTTCTTCTTACATCGGAAATAATGCGAAGCTTTCTGACGGCAGAACCGGCGAGGTTGTTATGATTAACGGACATGCCATAGCACGTCCGATTATCCGCTGCGGCAATAATGAATTTGTTGATTTATCGAAAAATCCTAACATTCAGATTACCGCTATTATTTAACAGCATACATAAAAAGCTTTCTTACAAATCCCTTTTACCGGGATTCATAAGAAAGCTTTTCTTTTTCTTACTGCTGCTCCTGTTCATGAAGATATTTTTCTCTTGTAGCAAGTCCGCCCCTTATATGACGTTCTTTTTTATTGACGTCCAGCACCTTTCTGGCTTCATTTGCCAATGCCGGATTTATCATGGACAATCTTGTTGTCACATCTTTATGTACCGTGCTTTTACTGACACCAAATTTACGCGCCGTCTGCCGAACTGTGGCTTTGGTCTCGATAATATATTCTGCCGTTTTAATTGCCCTCTCTTCGATATATCCTTTCATGCAATGTCCTAAAGCATATTTGTTTGTATATCATATTCCGGGCTTAACTGAAATATTACCTAAGTACATGTAATTCACAAACTTTAATATTATATCTTTTTCCGGTCAGCGGACTGCATCTGTGCAGTCAACTATACACTGTATAAATCTTTCACCATACCGCTCATATTTATTTTCACCGACACCGTTTACTGCAAGCATTTCCGTTTTTGTAAACGGAAGCTTTATGCACATGTCAACAAGCGTTTTATCTGAAAATATAATATACGGCGGCATATTTTCCTCTCTTGCAATTGTAAGACGAAGCTTTTTCAACTCACCGAATACAGCAAACTGCTTTGGCGTAAGCTCCGCTGCCGCACCTGATTTTTTCACCTTCGCCTGCGTTTCCCTGACTTCCTCTTTCTTTTCAGACCATTTGCATACAAGCTCTGTACTTCCATCAATAATATCCTGACTTGTTTTATCAAGCTTGATTATTCTGTATATGTCGGCTGTCTCCGTAAGATATTCCTTTAATAACAGCTCTTCCATAACGCTCTTTAACATAGCTTCACTCATCTTACTTCTTTTTCCGAAAGATTTATAACGGCTTACACCATAACTTTTAAGCTTTGCCGTATTAGAGCCACGCAATATGCCGATAATGACATTCATGCCATATCTCTGTCCGCTCTCCCTTATGCACTCAATAATATCCACGCATATATCGGTCACGTTTTTTTCTTCAAATTCACCTGTGCAGTTTCCGCAGTTTCCGCAATCGTGCCTGTATGTATATTCGCCAAAATAATTAAGCATATACTCACGCAGACACTCCTTTGTAGCACAATAGAAACGCATTTTATTAAGACGTCGGATATCATTTTCCTTAATAACCTCAAGCTCCTCCTGCGTAAATTCCGTATTCTGTCCCTTATTGCCTATCAGAAATTCATTAATCATAACGTCCTGCGCCGAATAAAATAATATACACTCCGCAGGTTCACCGTCTCTTCCTGCACGTCCTGCCTCCTGATAGTAATTCTCTATACACTGCGGCATATTGTAATGCAGAACAAATCTCACATTTGACTTATCTATTCCCATTCCAAATGCGTTGGTCGCCACAATAACAAGCGCCCTGTCATAGATAAAATCCTCCTGATTATTTTTCCGCATTTCATTATCAAGTCCGGCATGATATCTTGTAGCAGCAATACCGTTTTTCTTAAGCATAAGATATACGTTGTCCACATTTTTTCTTGTAGCACAATATATAATTCCACTCTCACCCTCATGCTTTGCAAGGTATTCGAGAATCTCTTCGTCCTTATGTTTTGTTTTTCTAACCTCAAAATACAGATTCTGCCTGTCAAAGCCCGTAACTAAAACCTTCGGATTATTAAGCCCAAGTATACAAAGTATATCATCTTTTACCGTCTGTGTTGCCGTCGCCGTAAATGCACTGACTATCGGACGCTTCGGAAAGCGTTTTATAAGATTTACGATTTTTAAATAGCTCGGTCTGAAATCCTGTCCCCACTGTGATATACAATGTGCCTCATCAACCGTAATCATCGCAATGTCAACATTCATCACAAATTCAAGAAACCTGTCCGTCTCAAGTCTCTCCGGCGCAACATAGACTATCTTATATCTTCCGCACATGGCATTGTATAATGCCTTTGTTATCTGCGTTTCCGTCAGAGCGCTGTTAATATATGCCGCATGGATTCCCGCCTCATTGAGTGCCTTTACCTGGTCAATCATAAGCGAGATAAGAGGCGATACCACAATCGTTATTCCTTCAAGCATTAATGCCGGAAGCTGATAACAGATTGACTTGCCCGCTCCCGTCGGCATAATGCCCAAAACGTCCTGACCGTGCAGTATCGCATCTACAATCTGTTCCTGTCCCTCTCTGAAGGTGTCATATCCGAATACTTTTCTTAATACCTCAAGCTTTTCCAAAATTTCTCTACCTTTCCGTTCTCTGTGACACTTCCTGATTTACCTCTTCCGTGATAAGATTTCCTCCGTTTTCTTTCCAATATGAAGTAAAAGTGTCAAAATAATCTATGGATTCTTCTTTGCATATTATTTTTAAATATGTCTCTTTTTCTTTCTCTTTGAGTTTCCACCACTCGCTTTTCATTGTCTTTGTTGTTCCGAAAAATAATGACTTAACAACCTTAACGTTACCGTCGTTTATTGCCTTGCATGCTGCTATTCTCGACGTATACGCCGCCCACAGATCAGAAGCTGCCGTATCGGGAGCCTCTAAATATGCCTTACACGCTTCATAATACGACTTTTCAAGCAGTTGCAGACTGTCCTTTGATTTTTCACCGGCAAGCACCGCACTGAGCTGTTCATAACACATCTCAAGTGCATTATTATAATCAATATTTATAGACAGAGGTCTTGCCGTTGGCTCAACATTAAGCTGATAGTATCTTTCAAACTCTTCCGAATCCGTACATTCATATCTTATTTTATCAAACATTACGCTAATCATTTTTGCCGCTATCTCAGGATATTCATAGTCCTTTCTTACTACCACATATTTATATGCCGGATTCTGACTGTGGTATGAGGTTATTCCGTTATCATCTGTCGCAACCAGATACGGCTGCCAGTCTGCTTTTTCACCGTTTTCCGCCGCAGCATTTACCGCTGACGCCAAAGGATTGTTTGCTGCCATAGCTTGCATACATATCTTTAATTCGGTCGGTGACACAGTTTTTATACGAATCCGTCAAGTCTTCTATCATATCGTTTTCCACAAGCGCAGTCAGTTCATCATAATCACTTACCAACATAATATCCGGCAGATTTCCCATTGATATTGCCATTGATACATTAGTGTCATACTGTTTGTCAATCTCCTCAAATACGTCCTGATTCTGCACATTAATTACAGACTTAATATAACGTGTATATGCATTATCCTCATATGTATCCCCCTCCGGCATATTGGACATATTAGTGCTTGTCATCTTTCCAAGCGTATAATTAATCGTCTCAGGATATGCGCCAAACGGCGTTGTCCTTGCCTCCTGCAGCCGTTTTTCCCATTCCTCATGTGACATGGAAACACTTTTAGCCGGGCTGCTGCACCCGGCTAAAAATATTACTGTTATAATTAATGCAAGTCCTATGCTGACCACTTTTTTATGAATTTGCATATAAATCTCCATTAAACCGCTTATATTGAAAGGTGTTTAACCCTTAACTGCACCTGACATACTTTCATTATAGCACTTCTGCATTAAAATGAACAGTATTGCGATTGGAATTGAAATGCATACCGCACCTGCCGCAAAACATGTATACCAGTTATCAACATATTCCTTTTCAAGCATTTGCCACAGGCCTATTGCTACTGTGTAATATTCGGCATTTGCACGGCATATTACCCTTGCGAATATAAAGTCAACCCATGGAGAGATAAATGTAGTAAGCACCGTGTATACAATAATCGGTTTACTTAACGGAATTGTAATACGTGTAAATACCTGCCATTTTGTTGCACCGTCTAACATAGCCGCCTCATCAACGGATTTTGGTATTGTATCAAAAAATCCTTTTGCAATATAAAACTGTATTCCCGACGAACCGGAATATACAAGAATAAGCGCAACCCTGATCATCGCTCCCTCAGATAAGCCTATGGCTTTGAGTATGTAATACACTGCCACCATTGCCATAAATGCCGGAAACAATCCAAGTATCATTGCAATATTCATCATCGGCTTTCTTAACTTAAAGCGCAGTCTTGACATGCAGTAAGCAACTGAAAGCACGAAAAATGTTGATATTATGCAAGAAACCACCGCAATAAACAGTGTGTTCCCAAACATTTTCGGAAAATTTAATATCTGTGTATCCGTAAACAGTTTAATATAATTGTTTAAGGTGTATTCTTTTGGAAAAAACGATGAGGTGTATGCTCCCTTCTGCGCCCTAAAGCTTGTAAGTACAATCCAGAACAATGGACTTACCCATATAATTGCCAGTACACTCAAAAGCAAATGCACTCCAATGTTTTTAATTTTTTTCTTTCTTCTCATTGGAATCCCTCCTCGTCTTTATAGGATTTAGTTCGTCTGTACACAAGCAGCGAACCTATTGCCAAAAATACAAATGTCATAATTCCGATTACAGCACCGAGATTATAATACTGGTAATCTACGGTCATTTTGTAAAGCCATGTTACAAGTAAATCCGTCTTGCCCGCTGTACTTCCCGACAACACAGGATCTCCCTTTGTCAAAAGATAAACAATGTTGAAATTATTAATATTTGCTGTAAATGTTGTAATCAGGTACGGCGTTGTGACAAACAGCATATACGGAAGTGTAATCTTAAAAAATCTCACTATCGGTCCCGCACCATCAACCTCTGCCGCTTCATATAACTCCATAGGAATATTCTGCAATATTCCCGTTACCTGCATCATTGTATAAGGAATACCAATCCAAAGGTTCACTACAATTACTGTTATTCTCGCCCATGTTGCGTTGGAGAAAAACGGAAGCGCTTTTTCTATCAGCCCTGCATTTTTTAACATAACATTTATAATTCCGTCCTGACTTAACATGCTCCTCATAACAAGCAGCGATACAAACTGCGGAATTGCAATGGACAAAATAAATATAAGTCTCCAGAATCCCTTGATTTTTGTACCTTTTCTGTTGATAAGAAGTGCAAGCAGCATACCAAGTATGTAGTTTAAGGCTGTTGCAAACACTGCCCATACTATCGTCCAGCCAAGTACTGACCAGAAAGTTTTTCCGAGTGAACCGCTCACATCAAACATTTGCTTAAAGTTATCAAGCCCAACCCAGTCAAAAAGTACAAGATGACCGTCCACCTTGCTGTAATTTGTGAATGCCATTGCAATCATAAATATCAGCGGAAGAATCGTAAAAATAAGTATTCCTGTCACAGGCAGCGAAAGCAGCAGCTTGTGGAGATTCTTGTCAAAAAGTGATTTTACGTCCTCTGCAAATGTATTTACATGCTTATTCTGTTCTCTGCACACTTGAACTGTATAGGCACTTTTTACAGCTCCTGCCCATAAACATATGAACCCGGTAGCTATAAAAAGCACTGCAATTCCGTAAAGGAGTATAAGAAGAGAATTATCACCCTGAACATATTCATATACGCCGAGTGCTTCATTCCAAATCTCGCCCTGCTCTCTTGAGCCTAATCCCGGCAGTGCCGCAAGGCACTGCCAGCCATATAAAGCCATAAAAACGATAAACCCGATTTCTGCCGCAAGATATAATATTCCTTTTATAATCTGTCCACGCAGTATGTTTCCCAGTCCCATAACAAGAGCCGACGCCCTCGTTATCAGATCGCCTTTTTTTATTGCATTTATCAAATCCATACAATCACGCTCCTTTTACTTTCATGGATTTATAGAAACCTCCTGACCTCCGCAGAAGCGTGGCAGTATGGTTTTTAATTACTTAATAATTGATGAATTAATCAGTTTATAGAAATCCTCTGTTTTCTCTTTTGCATTATCCAAAGTTATCTCGCCGTTTACGATTGACTTTCCGAAATTCTGTGCAGGTGTCCAATAGTCATTCATGCCCGCTACTGTCGGCTGGATAACTGATGTATTGTCAAATGTATTATTCTGTGCCGTTACAAGTGCATCGGATTTAATCTGCTCTGTTTTAAGAAGCTCTGTATTGCATGGGATAACACCTCTTAAATCATAATGCTTCTGCTGTGCCTCTTTGCTTCCAAGATATTTTGCAAGCGCCACCGCAATCTGCTGGTACTCACAGTTCGGATTAACTGCAATCGCTTTAGAACCTGCAAATGCCTTTAACTGCTTATCTGTTCCGCCTATCTTTACTTTAGGAAGCTGTACTGCGCCAAAATTATTTCCGAGAATCTCTTTTACATTTTTATAATCCCATGAACCGGAGAAATATGCTGCAACAGTTCCCTCTCTAAGTCCTGCAATACCAACTCCGCCTGCGTCATTTACAAAATTAGGATTGTTTACCATTGAAACTAAAGCCTGTGTTGCCTGAGTTCCCTTATCTCCTGATATGTCAATTCCTGCCGCATTGTCCTTTCCATCTTTTCCGAAATACAAACAATCATTTGCAAGGAAAAATGATGACATATACCAGCCCTCTGTAATGTTAAATGCTACCTTATCTTTTGCGAGCATTGTATCAAGACTCTTAATATCGCTTTCAGTAAATTTGCTCTTATCGTAGTACATAAACCATGTATTTGTAGTAAAAGGAACACCGTATATTGCTCCGTCTACTGAAACTGAATCCACTATTGCCGATGAATTGGTATTCTTTACATAATCTTCCGTATCTCCGCCAAGCTTTGCTATCGCCTTAGCATCAATCAACGCCTGAAGCTGGTCATTTGCAAAGAAATATACATCAGCCGAATTTTGCGGGTCCTGTGGAACTGTCTTTGCTGCGTCCTGTTCAGAACATACTCCGTATTCAAATGTAATATCCCATTCAGGGTGTTCATTGTTAAAGCTGTCACACATTGTCTGAAGCCATTTTCCATTTTCCTCTGCCTGGTCTTCTGCACAGCCCCATACTGTAATAGTTGTACTGATTTTGTCTCCTGCATTACCTGCACTACCTGTTTTTCCACTTCCGCAGCCTGCTAAAGCTGTAATACCCAGTGCTGCTGTCATAAGCGCTGCCGCTATTCTTCTCTTCTTCATAAAAACTCCTCCATTCTTACGCATTTTACTATGCGAAACATTCTGTCTTTTGATACTTTTATTATATTGTTAAGGGGGATTTTAGAAAATATAAGATATTTTAGAAATGTGTTGATTTTTTTATAATTTTTATAAAATTACAAATTAAAAAACCGACACTACTTTTTCACTAAGTAATGCCGGTCTTTATTCTTTATTTAATTATTTTTAAACCGTATAAATCCACAGTTTTCAAGATTCCTCATATACTGTACAAGACGGTTGTATAAAGGCTCTGCTTTTTCACCGAATTGTTCATGAACAAGCTCTGATATATCATATATGGTACGCTTGCCGTCTATTAACGGCCATATAAAATTGCTCATCTCGTCCAAATGAATATGCGAAATCTTTGGCTTTTTAAAACATTTCTGGGCTATCCGGTTAAACAGCCCCTTGTTCTCAACTAATATAGTAACTGCACCGCCATCCTCTATGGTATATTCATACTGCTCATGATGCACAGGTACGAAATCAAGATAATTCTGGGATACGGTTTTTTTGTTTTTATTTGCCATCTGCTTTGTTCTTACTCCACATTGAGAATTTCAAAATACATAATACCATAATCACGAGTAATATAATACCGCCGATTATGCCTGTATCAATAACACCTGACAAATCAATCTTATCTGCAACATTGACTACTGCAAGAATCGCAAGCAGAATTCCTACAAGTCCTTCTCCCGCAATCATACCTGAGCAGAAAAGAATTCCTCCATTGGCATCTTTATTCTTATCTTCTGTCTTTTTCTTCTTATCTACGAACCAACGGATAATACCGCCGACCATAATTGTACTGCTAAGCTCTAACGGCAGATATAAACCGATAGCTACCGGAAGTACAGGGATTCCGAGAATCTCAATCACAATGGCAATAAATGCACCGATGAATACGAGCGCCCACGGAAGATTACCGTCCATAACGCCCTCAATAATCATTCTCATTAACGTTGCCTGCGGTGCTGAAAGCTCGGCTGTTCCGAAGCCCCACGCACTGTTTAACAAAATAAGCACTCCGCCGATTGTAAAGGCTGAAACAACAGCACCGATTAATTCACCAATCTGCTGTTTCTTAGGTGTTGCACCGACAATATAACCTGTCTTTAAATCCTGTGACGTATCACCAGCCATAGCTGCAATAATGCAGATAATTGAACCGATTGCGATAGCTCCCATCATTCCGTGAACTCCGCCGTCACCTGTTGTCTTTAAGCATAAGGTTGCAAACAGAAGCGTCGCAATAGCCATACCTGAAACAGGATTATTACTGCTTCCTACAATACCAACCATTCTTGATGAAACTGTTGCGAAAAAGAAGCCGAATACAACAATAAGTACTGCTCCCAACGGTGATACAGGAATCTGTGGAAGTAGCCAGATTGCAACTATCATAATAAGCACTCCGATTCCGATAAAACGCATGTCCATATCCTGCTCTGTACGGAGACTGCTGTTTGACTTACTGCCTTTCATTCCCTTAATTGCATCTATAAATGTTCTGACAATTAACGGCATAGACTTTATCAGGCTTATGATACCGCCCGCAGCTACCGCACCCGCACCGATATAACGGATATAGTTGCTCCAGATTGCACCTGCGCCTTTTGCTTCATACATTTCTGCAATCGTTACCGTTCCCGGATAAAGTACTGCATTTGCACCGAAAGTAACAATGGCAGGAATAAGAACAAACCAGCCTATAAGTCCACCGGCAAACATATATGATGAAATCTTCGGTCCGCAGATATATCCCACTCCCAAAAGAGCCGGATATACTTCTGCCGAAAATTCAGTCTTAAAAGCTTTAATCGGTGCCGTAATAACTCCCGGAATAACCTTTAAACCATCTACTACAAACTTAAACGCCGCTGCCAGTCCCATACCTGCAAATACAGTTTTTGCACTGGCACCGCCTTCTTCACCCGCCAAAAGAACCTCTGCACACGCAGTTCCCTCCGGATAAGGCAAAGTACCGTGTTCTTTTACAATCAGCGCATTTCTT
>JAGAJD010000103.1 GCA_017626275.1 Lachnospira sp. | reverse complement strand
TCTCTTTACTATATTCACTCTGCGAAAAATCCATACTCAAAAGCTTGTCTAAAGACAGTTTCCAATTCTCTTTTGTCTTTATAAATTCAACCTTTTCACCCTTATATAGCTGCTTTAATTCCAAAATGCTCTCTCCAAATGCCCAAGCCCCCATTATCAGATATTTTGCTGCCTTAACAACTGCGATATTTCCGGTAAATCCAACTAATGATGCAGCAAGCATTTCAGCCTCTTTTCTTTTTGATGAATCAGTTATCAGATATGCCATATTCATTCCCTCACGCAAGAGAGCGAGTTCTGTTATACACCTGCTTATATTTTTCCTGTCACTGTTTTCTCCATACAAAATATATTCCACCATGTAATCAAGGAGTTTTCCTGACTCCTGCCCGGAAGCTTCCTCCAAATAGTCCGTATACGAAGCAAATTTCATAAAAAGATACTCATTATAAATTATTTCCTTTATATCTGCATGTATTTCCGCTCCGCTGCCACCTGCAATGCTTTGGTCTGCTAAATCTGTGTAAGAGATTTCTTTTGAAGAAATCTTATCTTTTTCAAGCACAAGCCCGCATACTCCGTCAGTTATACTGTCATAAATTTCTTTAATCTTATTTATTCCCGATTTTTTCTCCGAAAAATCCACCTGAGAATAATCAAATACCAGATTGGTGTTATCAATCTGCTGTAATATTTCCTTTAATTCAGCCAACTTATTCTGAACCTTCTCACACTGTTCTATATCAAGTATCTCTTCTAATTTATTCACAAAATTATATGCCGTACCGATAACCTGCTTTCTCTGCTCCAGTGCTTTCTTTATCTGCTCTGTGTAACATAATGAAGTTCTATGCTCCTTTTGTTGTTTCTGCATATCTGTAATATCCTGTACAAATGCCTCATATGTATCTTCACCAAGCAATTCTCTTTTATTATCTGCCTGACCTTTACACTGTTCTATCTTAGCCGCAACATTTTTTGAGGTATTTTCATATTCCGTTAAATCTCCCAATGCACTCTTTGTCATTTCAAGTACTTGTAAAAGCACCTCCTCAAGCTTTTGTCTGTTATTAAGATAGCTTTCGTTATAATCCTCAACGTTATCACGTTGATATTCTTTCACGTTTTCTTCCAAATCACATACAAGCTGTACAACATCAGTAAACCTTCCATTATCCTTTACACCATCATATATGGCACTTACGGTAACTCCCAGACTTTCCATAGACAGTGGCTTTGACAATGCTGCTTTAACAAAATAAGAATCTGTACAGACAGTCTTTCCGTTATGTATAACAATACCTGAGTTATCCACTTTAATTCCGTCCACTTTCTGAATTATCCCCAAAATGTACTCTTCCTGTTCACACAGCAGTGCTTCACAATCAATAATACTTTCTGTAATTTCTTTAACTGCCCCTGCTTTTTCCTGTTCGCTTTTTATCCCGCTTAGCTGGGCAGCAATCTCTGTATACATTGTATATTTCATATAAGATGATACTTGCTGATAAATACACTCTCCACTGTTATCCGTCATCATGGTATAGTTATCAAGCTTTGCTGATAATACTTCTATTCCTTCTGAAGTCCCTGTTTCAACATTCTTTTTTATATATTCTTCAAAATCCGATTGTAATTCTTCTGTCTTTTGAAGTCCAAAAATATCAAATTCCTCTAACAGCTTATTGGAATATCCTGCAAATACCGACTCCATTGAAAGAGCCGCCGCCGCTTCAACATGTGCCTGTTTTGCAGAAACGGCAGCCGAACCGATACATGTACATACCAGCGTAAACACAAGAAATATTGATATTGCAGCATATACTGTGATTTGTGCCTTTACTCTCTTTCCCAATCTGACCTCCAACCAATAACACAATTTACTAAATCTGATTCGCCTGAGTTGTCATTTTCTTTAAAATCGTATTAACCAGTGACGTTATCTGTTTCTTAAAAATAATAACAAGGCTGATTAATACAATAATAATTAACACAATCTCTACTACACCCATTCCGTCCTCTTCTCTTAAAAATCTTTTAAATATTCTCAGCATATTTTCCTCCTTCTGCTGTTCTCAACAGCCTCTCTATTAAATTCCAAATGATGTCATAGCCGGAAACATCATAATTATCATTACAATTACAAGCAGCATAATCATGGGGAGCAATAATTTTGTTCCTGCCTCCTCCCCCTTTTTAACCGCCAGATTCTTATGTTCTTCAAACGCTGCCTTTGATTCCTCCTCAAGCAGTTTCAAAATGTCATTTGTTCCTTTTTTAACATTCTGTGCCAACAATGATGACAGCTTTCTATACTCTTTTGTGTCACAGCGATTTCCAAAATGTTCATATGCGCATTTTTGTGAAACACCCGATTTAAACTCCATGCAGGTTCTAAGCATTTCCTCGTATACATATCTTTTTCCGCTTCTTTTCCTGTTCTGTTCATAATCATAAGCTACCTTCTCCCACGCTCTCTGCATTGACATTCCTGCACCTGCGAGCAGTGTCAGCTTGGCAATCACTTCTGCATAATCATATTTAAGCTGCTCTTTTCTTAACTGCTGCCGCTTTATTCTGTCCTGATACTTCTTTAGCGGAAGCAAAATCAATGCTATTATGGGAAGTATAATAAGCAGTATTGATTCATTCTCCTTAGCATACTCATACGAAACGTTCACTCCGTTAATCTGTTCAGGCAGCTTTAACGTATCCGAATTATCTTCTGTAATCATTCTGTTTAATTCAGACTGAATTCCCTGCTCCTTTTCCCTGTGCGATGTTAATTGAGGCTGCTTTACAGTGACCATAACTGAGTACTGTCTGCTGTAATTTTCGTATGACAAAATCAGCAGTAATTCCACATCTTTTTGCTCCTGCGACAGAAAATCACTGTTATAAACAGTTCCGTCATAGTCGATCAGTGTATAATCCTGCGAATACCATTCTATTGTCACAGGATACCCTTCAATCACCGTAACTAAATTCAAATCCTCAGTAACTTCCGACAACTCCGTGTTCTCACCCTTTATAAGCTCTTTAAGCTGTTCGTATACCGTGTCAAAAATATCCTGTATCTGCCTATCTGTATACTTCTTTGGCTGAATTTCCAATTCAACATAGAACGGCTTATCTTCGCCTTCCGCATACACATTAACAGCCAACGTCTGTGATTCTTCGTTATACTCAGGTCTTTGAATAACATTATCGGTAATACTCTCCGGTTTATTTCCCGAATAGACTCCTCCTGCCGCAATAACAACAACAACTGCTGCCGGTAAATACTTTTTTAAATGTTTTTTGTTATACTTCAATATCCATAATCCTCTTTGCTATGTAGTCAGACAACAGGTATATTAAAAGGCAGCCCGTCATAACAGCTATTCCCAACGGATTATCATACAGTGAGCTTATAAAATCCCATGATGTAAGCTGCAAATATCCCACAAGCAGAAAAGGAACTGCACTCATCACCTTTTGTTCCATCTTTTTTCCGCTGATTACTGTCTGAATTTCATTCATCGTTTCATTTTTTTCAAATATTGTCATAGCTGTCTGCCTTATAATTGCAATCAAATCTCCTCCGCATCGCTTGGCATAACGAAATACCGCCGCAAAATACTGAATATCTTCAACTCCGCTCCTTGCGGCAAATTCTTCAAGAATATCCTCAATATTTTCATTATGTTCCATGCGTCTTACAATTCTCTGAAACTCTTTTGCAATCACGCTTTCCTCTCCATATAGCTGTTTTAACTCGGAGCAGGCTTCACGAAAAGCATTTTCTATTGAATAACCTGAATTTAATGAAAATGAAACAGACTGCATACCGTCTTTAAACTGCATATTTAATAATCTTTTCTTTTCCTTATCAATCTCATCCGCCTTTGATTTTAAGTGGAAATACAAATACGGACACATTATAATAACTGCATAGACATTGTGATAAAAAATCCATGACGCAACTAACAATCGGATAACTCCCGAAGCAAGAATTTTAAAAAAATCTGCTAAAGATATCTTATACTTTTTCCATATTACCTTTGCCGGAAAGCTCTGCTCAATACGATATGATACCTGCTGCTGCCATTTTGTAATTGTTGTCCAGTGTGTCAAACACCCTCTCCAATTCTCCCAAAACCCGTCCACACTCATCTTCGCCTCTTTCCTTAAATTCAAATAATCTATGTAGCTGTATCTGTCCTCCCAAAACATCTCCAACTTCCTCAATCGCCAGAACATGCCTTGACTTATCTCTCAATCTTCCCAAATGAACAATTATATCTATTGCCGAGGCAATCTGCTGCCTTATTGCTGCTATCGGCATATCCATTCCCATTAACACCATAGTCTCTAACCTCGAAAGCATATCTGAAGGACTGTTGCTGTGCCCTGTTGAAAGACTCCCGTCATGTCCTGTGTTCATCGCCTGAAGCATATCTATTGCCTCTGCTCCCCTGACTTCTCCGACAATAATTCTGTCCGGTCTCATACGAAGGCTTGATTTAATAAGGTCTCTGATTGTAACTTCATTCTTTCCCTCAACATTCATATTCCTTGCTTCAAGTCGTACAAGATTCTCTGCATTAGTTATCTGAAGCTCCGCAGAATCTTCAATGGTAATTATTCTTTCGTCTTTTGGAATATAATTTGACAATGCATTTAGAAAGGTAGTCTTTCCCGAACCGGTTCCGCCGCTTATAAAAATATTATATCCTGCCCGCACCGCTTTTTCCAAAAACTGTGCCGCCTCTTCACTTACAGAGCCTAACTCAATCAATCTCTCAACAGTAATCGGCGTATTATAAAACTTTCTGATCGTAACTACCGGTCCGTCTATCGCAACAGGTGGAAGTACAATATTCACACGCGAACCGTCTGAAAGTCTTGTATCCATTATCGGAACAGATTCATTAACAATCCTGTTGGAAAGTGCTGCAATTCTCTGTGCCACATCTTCCAGACGCTGCGTACTCTCAAAATATTTATTCCACCGAAAAATTTTTCCGTTGCGCTCCACAAAGATACTGCTGTAACCGTTTATCATAATCTCAGTCACTGTGTCATCTTCAAGAAGCTCCTGCAAAATGTCCATTTTTCTGATTGAATTAAATACCTCTGTGCTTACCGTCTCTTTTTCTCTTACAGACATCGCAAGCTTACTTTGCTTTATCATATCCGTAATTCTTTCTTCAAGCTGTTCTTCTGTCATGTCAGGCTCTCTGTCCAGCTCCTGATATATTCCGGTTCTGATATTCCGAATCTGTTCCTCAACCATCTTTTGTCTATTCTGCAAGTATACTTCTAACGAATCCATTCATCATTTCCCCTTCTCTGCAATTCATATAATCCTTATGTATACTGCCGCATTTCTGTGGAATATTTACTTTCTTTATATGATTCCATATATGCTCCATGCCCGACATAAGCAAATACTTTTCAAAACCTTCAAGCTTTCTTAATGACAAATAATCCTCCTTTACAGGCATATATATATTTGTACATTTTAAAATCATTTTCCACTGTTCTCTGACTGCTGATGAGATATCTGCCACAACCTTCTGATAGCCGCAAACTTTAGCAAGCGCACTGATAAAATCTGCCGTTTCTTCCGCCTCTATGCATGATATATCCTGCGCATACTGTATAGGCGGAATATAGTCAACCCCGTTGTGTGTACATATCACTTTCTTTATCTGTTCTGTAATCTTTCCATGCTTTCTGTAATCATACAAAGCATCAGAAAAAGTCTCCTCTTCATTTTGCGGAAGCAATTCCTCTAACCCCGAAAACTCTTCCAAATTAACATATAAGGTTCGGCAGCTTTCTGATAAAGTTCTTGCAAGACATAAAGCAAAACCTGATCTTAACGGCTCATACACAGGTGAAAAAACTCCTATCAGCTCGGCTTCACCGCACTCCTTAAAGCCTCCGGTGCAGTGAATAATTTCTCTTAATATATTGTCAACAGGCTGAAACTTATATACCAACACCGTCTCATGCAATGTACTGCTTATCTCATCAACACTTCCTGCCTCACTTTCCGTAAGTACAAGTACTTTTCCGTTATATTTCTTCTCCAGTTCATTACTGTAATCCTGCTCACTGACTACTACTACCTCCGGCTCATTCTTATCTAAATAAGAATACAACTCTTTTTCTTCGGTAAATAACTGTATTCCGAACGAAAGATTCTTCCTTTTGCTTATGCTGCTCATCAATCGTCTTCCATACTGTTCATCATTATCATAAATTACACATACCTGCTCCAATTTGCCCTCCATTATAAAATCTCATTCCACATGTTTCTATCTTCAATACATCATAAACATCTTGCACAACACACTCACTTCCCCTGCTAAAATTGCCACACTAAAATGTATTACATGCAGGCTGTGGTGATATCCCTCTAATACCCTCACACTCCTTCTTGGAATTGCATGAAATAACATTCCTGTAATTCCCCAAAGTGCAGCCGCCGCAAATGCGGCTGCCGTAATCCAAATTATATGTTTTCCAAGCAGAAGTCCTATAACCGTGAGAAGCTTCACATCACCTGCTCCGACTCCTCCAATCATATACACCATATACAACACACCAAATACACCTATCCCTCCTGCCAATTCTTCTGTCACATCACCTCCCATAAAACAGTCTGCAATCATAAAACCTACGGCTGCTGCTATCCCCGCTGCTGACAGCTTATTAGATATCTTAAAGTCTCTTATATCCTGAATTACTGCTATAAATGTAATAATCAATGCTGCTGCGGCTTTTTGCCAAAAAAATATTATATTTCCTGCACCTCCTCAGTAAAATTTTTTCCTTTTTTTGTATATAATTACAGTAAGACGTCTATACTGAAAATATAATCAATGATTATATGAATGTAACTGTTCAGAACATATCACATTACCTGTTCAGAACTTTTACATATAAATTGTGAAAGCGAGGGATTCTTAGTGAAATTATTAAAAAAGAATAGCAAGCCTGTTACAAACGAAGACCAATATCTAAAAAACGAAATTGACCTGACAAAGAAAGCTCTTAATGCCGCCTATTCCAACTTTGATAATGCTACTGACCCTGACTTAATAGACTGTTATATCTATCAGGTCAATTCTGAGCAGAAACGCTATAAATATCTGCTCCAAAAGGCAAAAGAATATGAACGGTCATCTTCCAATATTATATTGTGAGTGTTTGATGTATTGTGATACTATATTAATACTTTCCATTTATTTTGTCAATACTTATTTTTATATTTTTACGATATATTTTTCAATACAAAAAATTCCCTAAAGTAACAGTTCCAAACATCTGAACTTTAGGGAATTTTACATTTTAATAAATTTATTCCGAAATTTCTTCTGTATTATCTGACTGTTCCTCTTTAATCTCTGTACTTACGGTCTCCGGCTCTTTTCTTTTTATATTTTCTTTGACGCCTGATGCGAAAATTTTATAACATAGTGCCGCAAGAATTCCACCGACAAGCGGTGCTGCAATAAATACCCAGACCTGAGAAAGAGGCGTGACATCGCCGACAACTGCCTTTGCCAGTGCCGGGCCAAAGCTTCTCGCCGGATTAACACTTGTTCCCGTAAGAGTAATGCCAAATAAATGTACCGCTGCCAATGCCGCTCCAATCAAAAGAGCCGCAGTATTTTTGAATGATTTTTTTGCCGTGACTGCAAGTACCGTCAATACAAATACAAATGTAAGAATTATTTCCACTGTAAAAGCACCCCATGCACTAATCTTTAAAAATGTCGATGCCTCTCCATATCCGTTTGTGCCAAGCCCTACTAAATCATATCCGTATGACTGATACTGTGAAACCACTACGTCATCAAAGGATAACGATACTCCGTATAACGCAAAGCCTGCCGCGATTCCTCCAATGAATTGTGCCACCACATAGCCCATAAAATCTATAATATTTATTCTGCGTGAAATCAGCATTGCAAGAGACACCGCCGGATTCATATGACAGCCCGATATATTTCCAAAAACCGCCACAAGCCCCGCGGCTGTCAATCCAAAAATCAGAGCAATTCCCACTACGCCAAGATATCCCGCATAGCCTCCCGTAAATGACGCCGCTCCGCAGCAAATAAAGGTTAAAAGAAATGTTGCTATAAATTCTGCCAAATATTTTTTCATTTTTTCTCCAATCTGCCGCTTTAACGGCTTTTAATTTTTATATTTTAACACATTAAACGTGCCAATGCTACACTTGCCGCAATTCCTGCCGCCGTAGCAATCAGTGCTCCAGCCAGTGTCCACCTGGTCTTTTTCACTTTCGCAGCCATAAAATAAACTGACATTGTATAAAATATGGTTTCCGTACAGCTCATTAAAATGGACGTAATAAGCCCTATGTATGAATCCGTTCCATATTCCCTGAACAAATCCAGCGATAAGCCCGTTGCCGCAGACGAGCTGAACATTCTGACAATTATAAGCGGTACTAACTGTGACGGCAGCCCTAATTTTCCTGACACACCTCCGAGCAAATCTGAAATGCGGTCAAGAAAGCCTGATGACCTTAAAATTCCTACTGCCGCCATTAAACCAATTAACGTCGGAAGAATCGACACAACTGTTTTTATTCCGTCCTTTGCTCCCTCCACAAATACGTCATAAACCTCTGTTTTGTTCATTACCCCATAGGCAACTACATAAAAGATAATTAGTGGAATAATAAATGCAGATACCGCAACTATAAAATCCATAAATCCACCATAATTTTATACATTATTATAACTATATGGAAATACTTTCAATTTTATGATAAAATTAATATAACTATTTTGTATTAAATCTTAACTAATAAAAGGAGAAAATCGTATGGAGTATAATGCAAATGAATTTAAAATGAAAGCCAACAAAAAAGCTATGAATGTCTGGCTGATTCTCGCAACAATACTTACACTTTCTTATGGCTCTGAGCTTGCAAAAGGACTTCGCACACCTTCTTATTATATTACTTTTTTAATTGTGTGTTGGGGTCCTTTTATATTCGGACGTATTATATTAAAGATTAAAGGCATGGACTGTCCTTTTTATAAGGATATAATCGCTGTCGGATATGGTGTTTTTTACACATATGTAGTATGTACCACAGCTTCTCCTCTTGCATTTATTTATATACTTCCATTGACAAGTATGCTGGTATTATTTAAAGACCGCAATTATATGCTTCGCTGCGGTATTGCAAATGTATTTGTAACAATCATCAGCAGTATTGTTAAATATATGTCAGGCATGAACAGTGCTGCGGATATTAATGATTATTGCTTACAGCTCTCATGCATTATTTTATGTTATGCATGCTATGTACTTTCAATCAACCATTTGAATTTATCTGATGGTGCGCTGACCAACTCAATTAAAGATAATTTATCAAGAGTTATCACAACAGTTGAGCAGGTAAAGACCTCCAGTAATTCTATTGTTGACGGTATTACTGTTGTGCGTGAACTTTCGGAAGAAAACATGCAGGGAGCACGAAGCGTTGTAACATGTATGCAGGATTTATCCCAAAATAATGATATTTTGCATGACAAAACAAACTCCTCAATTGATATGACTGAAAAAATCCGTAATCAGGTGGAACATGTAGCTTCCATGATTGAGCAGATGGGAATCCTTATTAATGAATCCGTCAGTCATACCGATACAAGTTCTAAAGAGCTTGCTGATGTTGTTGAAACTACTAATACAATGTCACAGCTCTCTAATGAAGTAGATAAAATTCTTCGTGAGTTTAAAGAAGATTTTGACATGGTAAAAGAAGAAACAGGAACAATAACCGGAATCACTTCACAGACTAATCTTCTTGCATTAAATGCTTCCATTGAAGCTGCAAGAGCAGGCGAAGCCGGAAAAGGATTTGCCGTTGTTGCCGATGAAATTCGTAATTTAAGTACTGAAACGCAGACATCATCAAGCCGCATTATGTCAGCACTCAGTCATTTAGAACAGACCTCTGACAAGATGACTGCCTCTATCACAAAGACTTTGGAACTGATTGAAATTACTTTGAATAAGGTAACTCAGGTAAACGAAAGCGTTTCCGGAATTGCAATGGACTCTGCACAGCTCGGAAATAACATTGGTGTAATCGACAATGCTATGAAAGAGGTCGAACTGTCTAACCGTAATCTTGTAGATAATATGGAACAAATTGATGCAGTTATGGAAACTATGACAAGCAGTATTAAAAACGCTGATAAATCCACAAAAACAATGCTACATAAATACGATGAAAGCTCTCACAATGTCAATAAGATTGAATCTGTTGTAAATAATATGATGGAGGAGCTTGGAATTGGCGGCTTTATGGGTATTCATGATATAAAACCCGAAATGAAATGTCTGTTAATCGGAGAAACATCTTCTAAACAGTCATTTGAATATCACGGTGAGGTAATCAGTCAGAATGAACAAAGCGTCATTGTTTCCTTTAAGGAAGATACTTCTGGAATTTTAAAAACAGAAGCCAAATATCAGCTTAGAATCGTGGTTGATAATGTATTATATAGCTGGGATTCTGTTACGCTTTCACCAAACAGGGAATATGGAAAAAATACAATTACCGTAACGGTACATACAACACCGGGTATTGTAAACCGCAGAAAATATCCGAGAATGCCTATTTCAAATGCATGTACAATCACACTAAAAAATTCAGGCAGTACATATCATGGTTCTATGATAAATATAAGCGCTAACGGATTTGCATTTTCAGTGACAGAATCTGAATTTTTAAATATAAACGGACAGAATCTTACTGTTTCAATTCCTGATTTTCCTGTTGAGGATTCACGTACTTTGGACGGTTGTATTATCCGCTGCACAGACAATATGGGTGAATATATCGTCGGCTGCCGTATGCCTGAGGATAATATTTCCTTGAGGGATTATGTGAATAGTAATTATTCGGAGTAATGATAAAAAATAATTGGCTGTTGAAAATTTCTCAACAGCCAATTATTTTTTTATTTCTTTCCCTCCATAACCTTACAAAACACAATCCCCGCCAGCGTGCTGACAGCCGTTGCAATGATTCCGGGAGCAAGGATTGCCGTTGCATTGGCACTTCCGTACTGGCTGCGATACGCAATTATATTCACAGGTATAAGCTGAATTGAAGAAATATTTATCACAAGAAACGTACACATTGCATTGCTTGCAATGCCGCTGTTTTTGCCGTGTCTTTCCTCCTCTAACTTCGCCAGTGCTTTCATTGCACGGATACCCGCAGGCGTTGCCGCCCAGCCCAGCCCCAAAAAGTTAGCAATCATATTTGTCGTCATGTGCTGCATGGCTTCATGCTCTTTAGGAACATCGGGGAACAGCCAATGCATAAGAGGCTGAATAGCTTTCGTACATTTTTCAATCAGCCCTGATTGTTTGGCTATTTCCATAAGTCCTGTCCAAAGAGACATCACCCCAAGCATTGTAATACAAAGCGTCACTGCGTCTTTCACCGAGTCCAAAGTTCCATCGGATACCGCCGACATATTTCCGGTAAATGCCGCATACACAATTCCTATTACAATCATTGCAGCCCACAGATAATTAAGCATGTTCACCTCATCTTCCACATATTATGCAGATACAAATACCGTATTTTACTGAAATATATGCTG
>JAGAJD010000102.1 GCA_017626275.1 Lachnospira sp. | reverse complement strand
GTGCAGAATTACTGTTCATCATATTGCACACAACTGCAAGCTCCGATATATTAAGCAGTCCTGCATCTAACACGGCATTATGCGGCCTTTGGTTCTCATCGGTCAGCTTAACTTCAACATCTTCATTTTCAAATGTTCCCAGATAAAGGAGCCTTCTGTCATCCTCAGTTTTGTAAAGAGTATTTTCATGGCGGCCTGACTCCGGAATAACAATATTTTCTCCGTTAACCTTTATATTGAGATTTACATCCGAATCAACCCTTATATAGACGGCACGCCTGGCTGCGACATTAATCACATATCTTCCCTCTGCCTCATTAACTGCCTCTGCTCTTTCAACTATCACTCCGTCTCTTCCCATAATCGCACTGAAAAATGCATTATGCATTGATATCCAGTCATAAGGATCTGCATTTTCAAGCCGGCCGGAATCGACCGTCATTGCGTAAGGCAGTGTAAACGCGGCTGAATACAGGTTAAATCCACCGGATGACTTTACTTTACGATATAAAACCTCATCTTCCTCATTCATGCTTATTATGTCAGTTATACCCAGCAATGCGTCCGAAAATGCCGTGCCTCCTGCATCTGTAGCTCCTGAAGCGTACACACCGTATCCGAACGCCTCCGCATCCGAAAAGTTATAATCATATGAATTAAAATCACTGGTAACAGCCGGTCTTTGAAGAATAAGAGAATAATTAGTCCCAAGACTTAAATCCGGATTCTTAATTCCTTCAGTATGAGAATTGCTTATTTCCATATCCGAGCTTATCTTTGTTGCAAGCAGCGCATGATTTGCACTCTGTGCGGCGCTGAAATCATAAAACCTCGGCACACCCATCATCGCATAAATCCCTATGAAAATCTCAATCGCAGTTGCCACATAGCAGCATTTTGCACATAGTACACCCCTGTCAACAACACACATCGCAACATCCGACACAATGAGCATGCAAAATACGATAACAAAATATGTTAATGCCGACTTCACATCATTTAATTCCAATTTATTATAAATATACGCAGAAATTGCGCAAATCACCATTCCCGACAGAATATACACAAGCTTCTCAAGCGGCTCAAAATTAGTTTCTATCTTCTGTTCCGCTTTCTGACTGTCAATTTTCATCGGCTTTCCGGAGAAATAGCAGCCTGCACTTATTATTGCAAACACCGTTATAAATCCAAAATGCATGCTGTACCCGTCATACGGCTTCATATTCCATATCCGCTCAATCCCCCAGAACACGGCAGGAAGCAGGACAACCGCGAGCGAAAATATTATATATCTTGTAGTTTTCTTCTCCTTTTTGTAAAATATTATGCCCACAATAATCATTGCAACAGCAAATGCAAGTCCATAGAATATCATAAAATGCTGAAACACATCCATCTGCGTAACAGTTTTGGCAGCAAGCGCCTCCATATACTGTTTAAAGCCAATCTGCCATCCTTCTCCGTTAAACACTTTTATAACACACGGCACAAGCACAAACGATGCAATTCCCATTCCAAGAAGCGTACCTGTCAGCACATTCCCTGCTGTTTTACCACATTCCGCTGCTTTTAACTTAAATGTTGCAAAATCCTCTTTATTTACGACAAAAAGCACATATCCGCCGGTCATTATAAAGGCATAAATAATTGCCATTATTCCGAGCCAGCTGTTCATAATAAGCATGGCTGCAACCATAACCATATAAAAAAACTTATTGCCAGTGTAAAAGATTTTGTTTAAGGCAAGCATAAATACCGGAAATATCACGACAACATCCATCCACGGTGAAAAACATGATGCATACAAAAGCACATATCCGCTGAAGGCATACATCACGGAAAACAGCACCTTGAACGCATACGACGTCCCTGCAAAGGCTTTGTCATGATTAAAGAAAAAATACATTGCCACTGACATACATGACATCTTAACAATGGTCATTACCGATATAAAGCCAAGTATATAACTTCTCGGAGTCAGAAGCAGAAGAAGATTAAACGGGCTTAACAGCGAATATGTAGAACGCATAACCGTCAAATCCGTACCCATTCCTATCTGAAGACTATATACAGAGGATGCCCTGCCATGCAGGACATCCCAAATAAGGCTGTACATCGGTACAACCTGATGCATATTATCATTATATCCGAGGCCCATCGAGCCAAACGGATATATCTGCTTGATTATCATGATTAAAATCATGCCAACACAGGTAATAAACGGAGGAAGTGCATACGACCTCAGCTTGGCACGATTAGGATTAGCATTAAACATGTGTAACTATACACTCACTTTCCCCATGAATAATTATATTCTTCTTTCCTGCTGTCACAAAGAAGCTTTCTCCTGCCTTAAACTCCAGTGTCCTTTTATCAACGGTAATACTTCCGCATCCGCTTAAGAAAAGAACCGAGACAAATGACGCTTCGTCAACCATTATCTTTGCCTCTTTTCGCACTACATACTTAAAGCACTCAAAATACTTACACTGCACAAGCCTCTCAACATCAAAATTTTCATCACTTTGAAGAAGCTCC
>JAGAJD010000101.1 GCA_017626275.1 Lachnospira sp. | reverse complement strand
TCGGGTGTCCGCAGAGTGAAAACTGCTCCATAAACTCCGTAAAGCTTGTATATTCAAACCACTGTTCGCCAAGTGATAATCTGTAATAATATTCCCCTGAATCCCATCTAGGAAGCTGCAAAAGATACGGAATCCTTAAAAGCAGTGCCGCCAAAAGCAATATAAGCATTACCTTATGGCGCAGTATAAACTGCTTACAGCCGCTTATATGCGCTGCTTCAAACGCACTGATTCCGTATGTCACGATAATATAAAATGTAAGAAAAAATATACCATACAGCCAGTATATAGCATTTCCCCCTGTATAAATCATTTCTTTATTAAACAGTACCGATACAAGGCAGTACAGCATAGGAATTATTCCCGCCACTGACAACTGCTGCCACACGCTTTTCCCCAGTTTATTAACCAGTAAATCAAATATAACGGCCGCTCCCGCCGACAATACAATAACGGCAAGAAGTGCTTTTCTGCCCTTCCACTCAAGTATATATCCCCCAAACGATAACATCGAAAGCAGCAGTACAATAACAAATGTTATTGTCTTACTTTTTTTCTTAATAAATTCCATAACCATCTCCATTCTGCAAATATAGTGTCAGCAGACAACACTATTATGCTTTTATAGCAAATTGCATCAGGCTATGTTTTTAGCAGAACCTGATGCAATCGTAATTCATTTTATTCTTTTATAAGGCTGTTATAATTTCTCAACGCCAAGTGTTACGCTCTCGCCATTGATATTCCACTCCTTAACAAAGCCCTTTGCTTCGCCCTCTGTGATATTTTCGGCAAGAACTACTGACTTAACCTGTTCAGCGTTCTTATCCATAAGCTCTGCAATCTTTGCATTGCCGCAGACTGTAACATTAATCTTATCCATAACCTCAAAGCCTGCGTCCTTACGCATTGTCTGAATCTTGCTGACAATCTCACGCACGAATCCCTCTTCGATAAGTTCAGGTGTCAGGTTAGTGTCCATAACAACCGTGATTCCCTTATCTGAGCTGGCAACAAAGCCCTCCTGCTGTGTCATTTCGATAAGCAGGTCTTCCTTTTCAAGCTTAATGTCCTGTCCGCCTGCCTGCAGAGTTATATATCCCTTATCATTTAACTCATCCATAGCGGCATTACCGTCAAGCTGTGAAAGCTGTGTTCTGATATCGCCTAAGAATTTACCATACTTAGGTCCTAATG
The DNA here is from genome assembly GCA_017626275.1 of Lachnospira sp. Lineage (GTDB taxonomy): Bacteria > Bacillota > Clostridia > Lachnospirales > Lachnospiraceae > Lachnospira. Next base: position 3,030 of record JAGAJD010000101.1, on the reverse strand, counting down.
TCTTTAACTGCGGTTTAAATGCATAAGATGTAAAATCTCTTACGTCATCTTTATATTCGACTTTCTTTACATTTAACTCATCAGCAATAATATCCGTAAAGAAATCATCAAGCTTCCATGGTGCTTTGATAAACATCTGTCCAATAGGCTGTCTGTTCTTTATGTTAGTTGCATTACGGCACGCACGTCCGATAACAACTGCATTTAAAACATCTTCCATGTTATCCTCAAGCTCCTTGTCAATCCACTCTTCATTGACAGTCGGGAAGTCACACAGATGTACACTGATTGGCGCATTTTTATCAATGCTGCATACAAGGTTTCTGTAAATGCTTTCTGTCATAAACGGAATCATCGGTGCTGCTGTCTTTGCCAGTGTTACCAATGTTGTATACAATGTCATGTATGCATTAATCTTATCCTGCTCCATGCCCTTTGCCCAGAAACGCTCTCTGCTTCTTCTTACATACCAGTTAGAAAGCTCATCAACAAAGTCCTCAAGCACTCTTGCTGTCTCTGTAATCTTGTAGTTCTCAAGGTTGTTATCTACGGTCTTTACAACTGTATTTAACTTAGAAAGAATCCATTTATCCATTACGGAAAGCTTATCATATTCTAATTTATATTTTGTAGCGTCAAAATCATCAATATTAGCATACAGTACAAAGAACGCATATGTGTTCCAGATTGTACCCATGAATTTTCTCTGTCCCTCTGTTACAGCCTTGTCATGGAAACGGTTAGGAAGCCATGGTGCTGAGTTCTCATAGAAGTACCAGCGGATTGCGTCTGCTCCGTGTGTCTGCAGTGCGTCAAACGGATCAACGGCATTTCCCTTGGATTTACTCATCTTCTGTCCGTCTGCGTCCTGTACATGACCTAATACAATAACATTCTCATACGGTGCCTTATTAAACAGCAGTGTTGAGATTGCAAGAAGTGAGTAGAACCAGCCTCTTGTCTGGTCAACAGCCTCTGAAATAAATTTTGCAGGGAACTGCTTCTCAAATACTTCCTTATTCTCAAACGGATAATGGTGCTGTGCAAACGGCATTGAACCTGAGTCAAACCAGCAGTCGATTACTTCCGGCACTCTCTTCATCTTGCCCTTACATTTCGGACAGTTACATGTTACTGCGTCAATATATGGTCTGTGAAGCTCGATATCATCAGGACAGTTATCTGAATTAGCCTTTAATTCCTCGATACTTCCGATAGAAATCATTTCTCCGCAGTCGTCACACTGCCAGATATTAAGCGGTGTACCCCAGTATCTGTTTCTTGAAATTCCCCAGTCCTGTACATTTTCAAGCCATGCACCGAAACGTCCTGTTCCGATTGTTTCAGGAATCCAGTTGATTGTATTGTTGTTGCGAATTAAATCGTCCTTAACTGCTGTCATCTTAACAAACCATGACTCTCTTGCATAGTAGATAAGCGGTGTATCGCATCTCCAGCAGAACGGATAATCATGCTCAAACTTCGGAGCGTCAAATAATTTGCCCTCTTTGTCAAGGTCTTTTAAAACTTGCGAGTCTGCCTTCTTTACAAATAATCCGGCATACGGTGTTTCTTCCGTCAATTCACCCTTACCGTCTACAAACTGTACAAACGGAAGGTCATAATTTCTTCCAACCTTAGCATCGTCCTCACCAAATGCAGGCGCAATATGAACGATACCTGTACCGTCCGACATAGTTACATAGTCGTCACATGTTACAAAATGACCTTTTTTATGCTGTTTTGCAGCGGCTTCTCCCGCACATGCAAAGAGCGGCTCATATTCCTTATACTCTAAATCTTTTCCTGTATATTTCTCAAGAATTTCGTAGTCAACGCCATTTCCTGCTGATTTGTTATCCTCTTCAAGCTGTGCTCCGGTCACTGTCTGTCCTGCCTTTGACGCAAGCCCCCCAAGTACCTTGTCAAGAAGCGCCTCTGCCATGTAATAAGTATAGCCGTCTGCTGCCTTAACCTTTACATAGGTTTCCTGCGGATTTACGCAGAGTGCAACATTTGAAGGAAGAGTCCATGGTGTTGTTGTCCATGCAAGAAAATATGCGTCCTCTCCGATACATTTGAAACGAACTACGGCTGAACGCTCTTTTACGCTCTTGTACCCCTGCGCAACCTCGTGTGAAGAAAGCGGAGTACCGCAGCGAGGACAGTAAGGAACTATTTTAAAGCCCTTATATAAAAGTCCTTTATCCCAAATCTGCTTTAAAGCCCACCATTCAGACTCAATAAAGTTATTGTCATATGTTACATAAGGGTTATCCATATCAGCCCAAAAGCCGACAGTTGATGAGAAATCCTCCCACATTCCCTTATATTTCCACACACTTTCCTTACAATGCTTGATAAACGGCTCAAGACCATACTCTTCAATCTGTTCCTTGCCGTCGAGTCCTAACATCTTCTCAACTTCAAGCTCAACCGGAAGACCATGTGTATCCCAGCCTGCCTTACGCGGAACCATATAGCCCTTCATTGTACGGTATCTCGGAATCATATCCTTGATAACACGTGTAAGAACGTGTCCGATATGAGGCTTTCCGTTAGCCGTCGGAGGTCCGTCATAAAACGTATATGTCTCGCCCTCTTTGCGATTGTCTATACTCTTCTGGAAAATGTCATTATCTTTCCAGAACTTTTCAACTTCCTTTTCTCTTTCTACGAATTTCATATCCGGTGATACTTTTTCGTAAACCATAATGTAACTTCCTTTCCTGCCCGCGGCAAATATTATTTTATATCTGTTATTTACTGATTTTGAGGGTGTGAATTTCTGTTTAAACAGACAAAACCCCTCAGCCGTAATACGGCGGAGGGGTAAAAAATTCATTCTATCCAAATTCCATAACCTAATTACGACATACCAGCATATGCGTCCCGGTTAACGGTGGGATTCCCGTCATCACTTACTTGCAAACCGTCTTAAATAAATACTTGTATTCTTAGTACCCACAATATTGGTTGGCTTTCTGTTCAGATGCTTGGAAGTGATATTCAGATATATCTTACTTGCAC
>JAGAJD010000100.1 GCA_017626275.1 Lachnospira sp. | reverse complement strand
CTGTCGTATGATAAAAGCTGCTTTGGCATATGCAGAATCTTTTTAGCTTTTCTGAAAGCAATTACCTCTTTTACAAATTGTGTTATTTCCGCTGCCATGCCCCTGTAATTCCATGTCACCCACGAAACCTCGCTGTCAATACAGTATGGATTATTATTTCCGTTCTGCGAATTGCAAAATTCATCTCCCGCAAGAATCAGCGGTGTTCCCTGTGAAAGAAGAAGCAGCAAAAATGCGTTTTTTATCTGCTGCTTACGAAGCTGAACAATTTTTTTCTTTCTCGAAGCCCCTTCCTCGCCGCAGTTCCAGCTATTATTAAAATTTTCTCCGTCCGTATTATTCTCACCGTTAGTCTCATTATGTTTTCTGTCATAGCTGACCAAATCCATAAGCGTAAAGCCGTCATGGCTTGTCATATAATTAATATTAGCACTCTGAGGCGGATTATATCTGCTCACATTTACAAAATCGCCAAGCTGGTTTTCATCGCCCTTTAAAAATTTTCTCGCAACATTCATGAATCCTGCATTATAATTTGCCATATTTTTAAATTTTTTAGGCTTGCCGTTCCAGTAAACTGTAATCAGCTTTGTGCGTGACAAAAGTGAATCCTTTGCGGCTGCATTAAGTGCCGCCTCATCAGCATAAAGATGTATTCCGTCAATATGATATTCTGTCACCCAGTAGTGCAGACAGTCCAATACAAAATCTGTTGCCTCATCATAAAAATGAAGCTCCATTATAACCTCTATTCCATTCTTATGAAAAAGCTTAACCATATCCTTAAATTCTGTTGTGTAATCAGTCTTTTTAGTGCTGACAGAACTAAATGACGCCTTTGGTGCAAAATAAAAGCCCTTTGTGTAGCCCCAGTAATTAACCCTGCCCGTAATCGGACCTGACGCATATTTTCCGTATGCGTTGTCATATAGCTGCGGAAATTTTCCTATTTCATCGTATTCATATGCAGGCATAAGCATAACAGCCGTAATCCCAAGCTCTTTTAAATACGAAAGCTTTTCCGACATACCACGAAATGTTCCTTTATGGCGTACCTTTGATGTTGTACTCTTTGTTAAGCCCCTGACGCTGCATTTGTAAAAAATGCTCTCATCATACGGTATCTCAAGAGGCTTGTCGCCCTCCCAGTCATACGGCAAAAGGCATACTCTGCTCAAATGCAGCGTATCCTTTTCCTCCTGTACCCCGAAAGTCTCACAATTTGAAACAGTCTTGGCATAAGGGTCTATAATCTTTTGCCCGCCAACCTCGTAGCAATACATCGCATTATCAAGATTAATGCCGCTTAACATCACGGAAAATACATCACCCGTCTTATACTCCTCATTCAATTCTATTGTCTGCTCCGGAAGTTCTGACTTAGAACTGTACAATAACAGTTTCACAGAATCTTCCTCGCAGGAAAATGTAAAATTATACCCGTCTTTTAATTTGACACTTCCTTTTAAAAGCGGATTTCCTTTACTTATTATCATTCTATTCCTCTATTCCGCCGCTTAAACGGCATTAATGTACATCTTTCTGTCTGTCCGTTTCCGAACAATACAGGCTGCTCATTGTCTTTTTATCCAACCGGTAAAATCTCATAATAAAAATCGTAATAAGCCAGCCGCATATCGGTATCACACAGTAAAAAAATACTGTCATATATTTTAACTCAGCAGTCAGCGCATCTCCGACCTGCGGAAACACCTTTGAGTATCCAATCATTGAAAGTGCAATTCCAACAAACCCCGTTCCCAATGCCGAGAATGACTTATCTACAAAAGAGAATAACGCTCCCATAATTCCCGGTACAAAATGACCGCTTAAGCTGTATTCATAATCAGTGCAATCGGCAATCATAGGCACTACAATATTATTAGTAATCGACTTCACACCGTTTAACAGCGCAAATACAACGAAAAATGCTATCGTAATTCCATTTATATTCCTAAGTGATACTTTTGTCAGGTCTGTAAAAAGCATCATATACATCAATATCGACTGAAACAGAATTGCAAGCCACGTAGATATAACCATTGCCTTTTTCTGCCCTGCCTTCTTCGCATACTGAATTCCAATATATATAATTGCAAGATTTGGAAACCCAATAATTATACCAATAATGCCTGCCAATGCATAATTGTTCATCAAAATACCAAAAAACATTACAAGCACAGTGGAATTGCTGTATACCATTGACGCAAACTTATTTGAGGAAGCTGCAATCACCAACATTCTGATAGGCTTATTATGCTTTAAAATATATAAATAATCCTTAAAATGAATACTTTCCGTTTTCTCTACTTTAAGCTTAAAATATTTTTTATTATCTTTTTCCCATATTCCAATAACTGCAAGCAGCGTACATATTCCCGATAAAATAACTACTGTAATTACAAACTCCGTAAACAATGCCTTATTATTAAAGCTTCCGTATTTTCCAATCAAATATACCGAAACATAAAATGCTGTCACTCCATGCGCCAGCATAATAAAAGCCGAATCAAAAAATGTAATCAAAGGTCTTTGATTGACATCATTTGTTATTACCGACTGTCCTGATTTTACCACGGCAGTCTGAAAGGTATAGCCTATAATGTATACAGAATATACTACAATAAAATACGGTATCCGCAAACAGCCTGTTACAAGATGTGTCGTAAAAAACAGAACTGTCGAGCTTACAGCTAAAAGTATATAACCTATTATCATAAACGGTCTGAACTTTCCAAACCGTCCGTTTGTTTTATCAATAATGTAGCCAATAACCGGGTCTGTAATCCCGTCAAAAATACGCATACCCGTAAGAATAAATGAAATCACAACTACGGATAATCCTGCAATTCCGTTGGCATAGTAAGAAACATATCCCATCATTGCAAGATACAGATTGGTAGATGTATTATTTAGTGAAAACAATGCAATCTGCCATAAATGTGCATGGTTCAATTCTATTGTATTATTATTATTTTGTTGTTCCTGCATTACACTCCTT
>JAGAJD010000099.1 GCA_017626275.1 Lachnospira sp. | reverse complement strand
GTCGGAACGGTAACTGTCGGAGACGGAATGTGTAATATTTCGCTTGGAACAAGCGTTACAATATTCATTTCAAGCAGAAATTTCGGAGTGGACAGTAATAATGCATTACATTCCTTTGCACATTCGGACGGACATTTTCATCTCATGGGCTGTATGCTGAGTGCTGCCTCTTGCAATAAGTGGTGGCTTGATGATATAATAGGAACCGGTGATTATGCGAAAGAACAGAGCGGTATTACGGATGATATGCTTGGAAATAACAATGTATTTTTCCTTCCGTATCTTATGGGAGAGCGTTCTCCGCATAATAATCCGGCAGCAAGAGCAACCTTTACGGGAATGTCTATGGATACTACAAGAACCGATATGACACAGGCTGTATTAGAGGGCGTTGCATTTGCGATAAGAGATTCATTTGAGGTGGCTAAGAGTCTTGGAATCCGCATTACAGAGACGAAAATCTGTGGTGGAGGGGCAAAGAGTCCGCTTTGGAGAAAGATTATTGCCAATGTATTAAATATCAAGGTACATGTGCTTGATAAGGAAGAGGGACCGTCACTTGGTGCTGCAATGCTTGCAGCAGTAGGAACAGGAAAATATGCAGATGTTGCTTCGGCAGCAGATCAAATTATTCATGTGGTTTCTACGGTAGAGCCTGATGCGGAAATTGCTGCACGTTATGAGGAAAAGTATCAGCAGTTTAAGCAGATTTATCCTGCTTTAAAGCCGGTATTCAATGCAATTACAAAGTAGTGAATAATAAAATGCCGCTAAGGCGGCGGAATGGAGATTGGTATGAAATTTTTTATTGATACAGCTAATGTTGAAGATATTAAGAAGGCAAATGATTTAGGTGTTATTTGCGGAGTTACTACGAATCCGTCTCTTATAGCGAAAGAGGGCAGGGATTTTAAGGAAGTTATCAAAGAAATTACTGACATTGTGGACGGACCAATCAGCGGTGAAGTAAAAGCTACAACGACAGACGCTGAAGGCATGATTGCCGAGGGAAGAGAAATTGCAGCAATTCACCCTAATATGGTAGTTAAGATTCCTATGACTGCTGAGGGCTTAAAGGCAACAAAGGTGCTTTCAGAGGAAGGAATCAAGGTAAATGTGACACTTATATTCTCAGCTAATCAGGCTTTGCTTGCGGCAAGAGCAGGTGCAGCATTCGTATCACCATTCCTTGGAAGATTAGATGATATTTCACAGCCGGGAATTGATTTAATCAGAGATATTGTAGAAATTTTCAACAATTATAATATTCCTACAGAAATTATCTGTGCAAGCGTAAGAAATCCAATCCATATTACAGACTGCGCACTTGCAGGTGCAGATATCGCAACAGTTCCATACAAGGTAATTGAGCAGATGATTTCTCACCCACTCACTGATGCGGGAATTGTAAAGTTTCAGAATGATTATAAAGCTGTTTTCGGGGAATAATTAATATGATTACGACGGAAAAAATTACAACAACAGACGTAAAACGTTTTAATAAAAACAGAATATTTCGACTGATTCATTATGCAGATAAGATTTCAAGACAGGAGATAGCTGACATTTTACAGCTATCCCTACCGACTGTTAATCAGAATTTAAAGCTTCTTCTCGAAAGTAATCTGATAGAGTTTGTAGGAAATTTTGAGTCTACCGGAGGAAGAAAGGCACAGGCAATCACAGTTAACGGAATGTCAAAATGTGCAGTCAGCGTCAATATATCTGATAATGGTATTAAAGTAGCTCTTGTGGATTTAAAGGGTGAAATTATATGTTCAGAGAAAAAGACCATGGCTTTTACTACTGACAGCGTTTACAGAGAAAGTATTTCTGAGCTTGTAAAAGACGTTATTGTAAGGAACAGCGTTAATGAAGAAGATGTACTGGGAGTTGGAATTACGGTTCCGGGTATTTTCGATAATGAGAATAAAATGATTCTTTCTGCACCGACAATGGGAATAAGAAATTATCCTATAAGTGAGCTTACCAAGAATATTGCGTATCCATGTATTGCAATGAATGATGCGAGAGCCAATGCATATGCGGAATTTTGGTTTGACAGAAAATTTGAAAATATTCCAATGTCAAATATTGATGATTTTAACAGGTCTGCGGCTTCCGGTCAGTCAGGCGCCAAGCTGTATTTAATGTTAAATACAGGAGTTGGCGGTTCTTATATTGATAAGGAAAAGATACAGACAGGTGCACATAACCGATATGGCGAATTTGGACATATGACAATTCACCCGGGAGGAAAGAAATGTTTCTGCGGCAAGAAAGGCTGTTTTGAGGCATATGTATCTTCAAGAGTTCTTTCAACAGAGCTTGATTGCTCGCTTGAGGAATTTTTTGATCAGCTTGACCAGGGTAATCTTCAGTATGAGTCTGTATTTGCGAAGTATATTGATGACTTGACAACAGGAATCAATAATTTGTATATTATGTGTGATGGAAATGTTGTAATTGGCGGACCGGTGGCAAAATATCTTTTGCCATATGAAGACAGAATAAAAAGACAGCTTGTTGAGAAATATTCTTTTGATACAGATGCTTCTTATTTCAGCTTTGCAAAATGCAATACGGAGCAGTCGGATACCGGCGCAGCATTGACATTTCTAGGTGATTTTATCAGCAGTATATAGTAAAGCATGGAGATTAGCGTATCATGAATATAGCTTCAATATTTAATACAATAAAGAAACATGTGAGTTTGGAACACTGCGTCATAAGGTTTATTATGGCGTGGTGTTTCATTTGTTTTGCAGAGGCAGTTATTATTGAAATAACCACAAACAATAAAATAAGCAGCATTTCATATGTGGGAGAAATTCCATTAGCAGTACATCTGCTTGTAATAGCAGTATTTTTTGTGTTTATTTATTTCATTTTTGAATTAATTAATAAAATGTTTGTTGAAAAACTAAGTCTCTTGGCGGTTACTTTTGGGTATGCACTTTTTGCTGTTGTACAGATACCTGATGTATACTTTTGTGTCGGGCTTACTGCACTTCTTATTTTTAGTGTGGCTTATGCTGTCCGTGATGTGGAAACTTCAAAAATTTCAATTAAAAAAAGTACGCTGCATTTAATTCTTATCATTTCAGGCGGATTTTTTATATTGTTTACAGGCGGCTGTACGGCGCTGCGTGTTCTTGCATATGAGGCTCCGAATTATGACTGCGGGCTTTTTTCACAGATGTTTCATTATATGAAACATACATTTACCATGAATACGACAAGCGAGAGAGACAGGCTGTTGTCGCATATGTGTGTTCATATATCACCTGCATATTATCTTTTACTGCCGTTTTATGCGGTATTTTCATCGCCTGTTACATTGCAGGTAATGCAGGCAGTTGTGATTGCACTGGGGCTTATCCCGCTTAAAGGAATCTGTAAAAATCATGGCTTATCAACGTTTGAGACAGCACTTGCAGGAATTGCATACTGTTTTTATCCTGTTATGAGTGGAGGCTGTTTTTACGATATTCACGAAAATCTGTTTTTACCTTTGTTTATTCTGTGTCTTATTTATTTCTTTGAAAAGGATAGCTGGAGGGGGATTATTATCAGCATGGTTTTTCTTCTGGGAGTAAAGGAGGATGCCGCTATTTATGGAGTGATTGTGGGCTTGTATATGCTTCTTGAAAAGCGCAGTGCTTTGTGGAAAAAGAGCGTCACTGTCATTGTATGCTGCGGTATATATTTTGTCTTTGCCACGACTCTTCTTTCTTATATCGGAGAAGGGGCAATGACATACCGTTTTAATAATATGGTATATGGTGAAAACGGAAGTATGCTTGGAATGATAAGAACAGTACTTGCTAATCCGGCATATATACTTACTCAGATGCTTACAGAGGAAAAAATAGAATTTTTGCTGCAGACACTTGCCTCACTTTGTTTTCTTCCTCTGATGTCAAAGAGATGGACAAGATATGTGCTTTTAGTGCCGTTTGTTTTATTTAATCTTATGTCGGATTACACATATTTTCACAGCATATATTTTCTGTATGTATTCGGTTCGGGAACGCTGCTCGTCTATCTTGCAATTATAAATGCGGCAGATTTGAATATTAACATTAGAAGCAGGGCAATACCGATTCTTGCAGTCTCATGCATAATGTTTTTCGGAGCGTCCGTATTTCAGAAAAGTGCAATTATAGAACGTTACACATCGCAATATAATCAGGAAACGTATGCAATATTTGATGAGGCACTGTCCCTGATACCGGACGATGCGTCAGTGACAGCAACAACATTTTTGTGTCCTGCATTGTCAGACCATGATGTTTTGTATGAGTGGTATTATACGGATAAGACGACAGAGTATATTGCATTTGATTTAAGATCAGTAGAGTATCGTGATAAGGCGGAAGAATTTCGCAGCAATCCGCAGTATGAAACTGTATATTATGAAAAGGGCAGGATTGCGGTGTTTAAAAATGTGAAAACTTCTTGATTAGAGGTGGGGATTTAAGTATAATATACTCAATTAAGATATTATAGCAATTAATGGACGCTGAGAAATTGAGAACGGAATGTTGAGATTGGAGAATTATTATGAGAGCTTGGGAAAAGAACATCAGACGAGTGGAGCCGTATGTGCCGGGAGAACAGCCGAAGATACAGAATGTAATTAAATTAAACACTAACGAGAATCCGTATCCGCCTACGCCGAAGGCATATGAAGCGGCTAAGGGATTTGATATGGACAGGCTGAGATTATATCCTGATCCTGAATGTAGTGATTTAGTGCATACTCTGGCAGAATATTACGGAATGAAGGACAGTCAGGTTTTTGTCGGCGTAGGTTCTGATGATGTACTTGCAATGTGTTTTATGACATTTTTTAACTCAGAAAAGCCGATTTTATTTCCGGATATTTCATATTCTTTTTACAGCGTATGGGCTGATTTATACAGGATTCCTTATGAGACGCCTGCACTGGACGATAACTTCTGCATAGTTCCGTCAGATTACTATAAAGAAAACGGTGGGGTAATATTCCCAAATCCAAACGCTCCGACGGCATTATTTATGGATTTGGAAAAGGTTGAGGATATTATAAAACATAATCAGGACGTTATTGTAATCGTTGATGAGGCATATATTGATTTTGACGGACGTTCCGCAAGAGAGCTTGTAAACAAATATGATAATCTGCTTGTAGTGCAGACATTTTCTAAATCACGCTCTATGGCAGGTATGCGTATAGGCTATGCGTTTGGAAACGAGGCACTTATTAAGGCGTTAAATGATGTCAAGTTTTCATTTAATTCATACACAATGAATATAACTTCTATTGTTTATGGAATAGAGGCTGTAAAGGATAAAGCATATTTTGACGAATGTGTGGGAAAGATAAAGGCAACAAGGGAAAATGCGAAGGAGCGTCTTGCACAGCTTGGCTTTACATTTCCTGATTCGACGGCTAATTTTATTTTTGCTTCACACAAAATTATTCCGGCAAAGGTTATTTTTGAAGAATTAAAGAAGAGAAATATTTATGTGAGATATTTTAATAAGCCGCGTATTGATAACTATTTGAGAATTACCATTGGCACCGATGAACAGATGGAGAAGTTATATAAGGCGTTGGAAGAGATTTTTGAAGCGGTGTAGTGAGTGGAGTTTGATATGGCAGTTCCGTTTGAAACCAGAAATTTTCAGAAAGAATTAGAAAAAAAGCTTGCGGATATAAGTAAAAGCGGTGAAGTTCCAAAGCTTCTGCTGCATAGCTGCTGTGCTCCGTGCAGCAGTTATGTTATTGAATACCTGTCGGAATATTTTCATATCACAGTGTTTTATTATAATCCTAATATTTCACAGGATTTGGAATACCGCAAAAGAGTCGAAGAACAGAAACGTTTCATAAAAGAATTTCCGGCTAAATATACGGTGGATTTTATCGAGGGAGGCTATAAACCGCAGGAATTTTTTGATACGGTAAAGGGCTATGAACATTGCAAGGAGGGTGGCGAACGCTGTTTTCTCTGTTATGAGCTGCGTCTTTCAAGGACGGCGCAGGAGGCGTTAAAGGGCGGATTTGATTATTTTACAACAACGCTTACAATAAGCCCGTTAAAAAACAGTGTAAAGCTCAACAGTATAGGACTGGAATTAGAGAAAAAGTATGGAATAAGCTATCTGTTGTCTGATTTTAAGAAAAAAGAGGGTTATAAACGCTCTATTGAATTATCGAAGGAATATAATTTATACAGACAGAATTACTGTGGCTGCGTATATTCCCGTCCCTTAATGGAAAAGTAACATAAAATAAATTTGATTGGCTGCGTGGGCGGCGGAATGGAGGTCTATTATGGCAAAAAAGAAACTGGCAAAGACTATTATAGGAATTGGTGCGGCAGCAGTCGCAGGAAAGGTTGCTTATGACAAATATAAGACAGTCAAGGAGCAGTATGTGCAGGAAGAAAATGAAAGCGTTGATGCAGAAGTAAAGAAGTACAATGCAATTTTTGAAAAGAAGATTGTCGAGATTGAAGATGAGGAATTTTCAGGCTGTGAAATCAAGACTGTTGGTTCAAAGGCTGTGCTTGATTTAGGTCTGGCGGTATTTGAAAAAGATGTTTATATTAACTTTACAAGCACTGCAAGTACATTGACAATTATTCTTCCTGAAGGTGTAAATGCGGCATGTGACGTGGAGAAAACATGCAGCGGTGTAAGGAATCTTGTGGAAAATGTTGATGAAGAGGATATCCACACAGTTTATGTTATCGGTAAGGCAACAATGAGTAATGTTGAGGTTATCCCTGTAAATTTCTATGTAGATGATGATGATGATTTTGAAGATACGGAAAGTGATTTTGCAGAGGATAGCACGGAGCCTGTACAACCGGAAGATGAGGCAGCACAGAAAGCAGCCGAAGAGCCGAAGGAAGAATCGAAAGATGAGCCGGAGGAAGAGGCAGATGATAAATTAGATATCGAAGAGGTTGAGGAAAAGGAAGAATAAGGAAAAAATTTGTTTTTTTGCTTTACAAATCATGTATACATGTATATAATACACTATGTTGTGAAAACAACATAACAATAAGAAAGATAAGTGCAGAGTAGGATTGTGTGCGTTAAGTGCCGGGTGAACAGGGAGTTGTCATTCGGACGAAAGGATAGATTCTTGCGATACATAGTCCGCATCCCGCTGCTACATAATTATACGTGTATTTTTATATGCCTCTTTATGTAGAGCGTCAGTTACTGCAAAGGAGGTTTTTTTTATGAAAACATTTTTACAAAATTTCAAGAAGTCGGCGGCTGAATTTAAGAATGTAAAGTCGCTTGTCACGGCAGCACTGCTTATTGCGCTGCATACGGTTTTAGCCTACTTTGTTTCGTTTCAGGTAACACCGTCTTTAAGAATCTCAGTCTCATTTCTTGCAAATGTAGTAATCGGTGCAATGTATGGACCGGTGGTAGGCTTTGTATGCGGCGGTGTGGGAGACCTTGTACAGTTCGTATTAAAGCCGACAGGCCCGTTTTTCTGGGGCTGGACATTAAACGCAGCTTTGGCTTGTTTCATTTACGGATTATTTTTGTATAACAGGTTTCCAAAGAAGGGAAAGGTCATCGATGTAAAATTTCTTATCCGTGTTGCATTTGTTATGCTTTTAGAGACATTACTTGTAAATGTCCTGCTTGGTACATACTGGGTAAACATGATGTACGGAAAAGGATTTTTCTTCTACCTGACTTCAAGATTTATAAAAAACATGATACAGCTTCCTATAAATATTATTCTGACATATTATGTGCTGTATTTTGTAAGAATAATTAAGAGTAAATTAAATTAGCTTCTGTTTAAAAGGAGAAAGACATGAAAAAAATTATGATTGCTTCGGATATTCACGGTTCCGCTTATTACTGCAGGAAGCTGCTTGAAAGATATGAAGATGAAAAGGCGGATAAGCTTGTTTTATTAGGTGATATTCTTTATCACGGACCGAGAAATGATCTTCCAAAAGAATATGCGCCAAAGGAAGTTATTGCAATGCTCAATCCTCTTAAGGACGAGATTATGTGCGTTCGTGGAAACTGTGATACGGAAGTGGATCAGATGGTGCTTGACTTTAATGTGCTGTGTGAACAGGCATGTATGTATGTCAATGATAAAACGCTGGTGTTTGCACATGGACATAAATTAGATGAGAAGAATAGGCCGTCATTAAAGCAGGGCGATTATCTTATCTGCGGTCACACACATATTCCTAAGCTTGAGAAGCAGGACGGTTATATTTATATTAATCCCGGCTCTGTATCGATTCCTAAGGAGAACAGCAGACACAGTTATATTATATTGGAAGAGCAGTTCGTATGGAAAGATTTAGAGGGAAATGTTTATATGACTGAAAGAGAACTTATACAATAATTTATAATTTCTTAATTGATTTTGCAGATAAGTATGGTACAGTAAATATAGTAAAATCAAGAAGAAAGGTGCGCCTCATGGGCGGTGAGTGCAATGGGAAGATTTAAGGAACGCATGGCAAAGTTTATGTATGGCCGTTACGGAATAGACCAGTTATCAAGAATGATAAATTATGTATGCTTTGCATTACTGATTATTACTTTATTTACAAAAAACGGACTTATTTATATGCTGGCATTGGCAGGCATTATATATTCTTATTACAGGGCATTTTCAAGAAATATTTCAAGAAGATACAGTGAGAATCAGATGTATCTGAAGCTTAAGTACGATGTTTTAAGAAAGTTCAATAATTACAGGCTTCGTATTAAGGATCAGAAAACACACAGGATTTTTAAGTGTCCGAGCTGTTCTCAGAAAATCAGAGTTCCGAGAGGAAAAGGAAGGATAAGTATTAAGTGTCCTAAGTGCCGGATAGAGTTTACAAGAAAGTCATAAAGCTTAAGGGTTAAAAGCCGCAGATACTGTAATTGTGCAGTTGTCTGCGGCTTTTTTGTTATATTAATAAATAAGTGTCATATGATATAGAAAGCGGAAACGGGACTTAGTATAATTATATGGCAGATCAGAAACTGGAAAATTTGTTAAATATCAGTATGCAGGTAAGCGAGGAGGAGCGTGAAAAATCGCCTCAGCTTAGCACAGGTTATAATGTGCAGGATAAAACGTGGGAGCTTATTGTGCGGTTTACAGGAGATATTAATACATTGCAGGAAAAATATCCTGAGATTCAGGTGCGGCAGTTACTAAACCAGTATGCTATTGTTATTGCACCCCAAAATCTTGTCGAGCCGATTTCAAATGAGGCGATGATAGATTATGTGGAAAAGCCCAAAAGACTTTATTTTGAACTGTCTGCGGGCAAGACAGCATCATGTATTAATGCAGTGCAGCAGGGCGTTGATAATCCGTATAATCTTCATGGGACAGGAACAATCATGGCTGTAATTGATACGGGAATTAACGCTGAAAGCAGGGAATTTAAGGCTGATGACGGAAGCACAAGGATTCTTAATATATGGGATCAGACGACAGGGGAGGAGTACGGCAGAGAGCAGATAGATGCGGCGCTTAAAGAGGAGCCGGAAAGGATTCCGGGAAAAGATGTTTTGGGGCATGGAACAAATGTTGCTGTAATTGCATGCGGAAGAAGCGGTGTTGCGGATAAGTCGGATATAATAGTTGTAAAGCTGGGTCTTGCGGCAGAAGAATCTTTTCCTAGAACAACACAGCTTATGGAGGCTTTGGACTATGTTATCAAAAAAGCAATTACCTATGAAAAGCCTGTTGCAATTAATATAAGCTTTGGGAATAATTATGGCGACCATACGGGAAGTTCTTTGCTTGAAAGCTTTATTAATGATATTTCCGACAGTTGGAAGTGTTCTATATGTATAGGAAACGGAAATGAGGGACTTGGTGCTACACATGCAGGCGGTGTATTATCAGACGATGAGGAGCAGATTATAGAGCTTGCTGTAAGTAATTATGAGACAGGTCTTAGTATTCAGATTTGGAAAGATTACTGGGACGAATTTGAGATAGAGCTTATTACTCCATCAGGAAAAAATCTTGGAAGAGTTCAGAAAAGCAGTACGGTGAGTCGTGCAGTAAGTGAAAATACTGAAATTCTTTCGTATTATGGTGAGCCTTCGCCGTTTAGTATAAGACAGGAAATTTATATCGATTTACTTCCGCAGCGGGATTACATTCAGGCAGGAATCTGGAAGTTCAGGCTGGTTCCAATAAATATTGTCAACGGCAGATTTGATATGTGGCTTCCGGCAGAAAATGCATTGAATATCGGAACAGGGTTTACAAGCCCTGACAGCAGTTTTACTTTTACGATTCCGTCAACGGCGTCAAAGGCAATTTCGGTTGGTGCGTATGACGCAAGAACGGGAATACCTGCACCATTTTCAGGACGCGGTTATATTGTTGTTATCGGAGGCAGTACAATAGTAAAGCCTGAGCTTGCGGCTCCCGGAGTGAGCGTAATGGTTCCGGCGGCGGTAAAGGGAAGAACAGGAATACAGACAGTGACGGGAACCTCTTATGCAGTGCCGTTTGTGACAGGGAGTGCTGCACTGCTTATGGAATGGGGGATTGTGCAGGGAAATGACGCATTTCTTTATGGGGAAAAGTTAAAGGCGTATCTTATAAAAGGTGCAAAACCTCTTCCCGGCGAGCCTGTTCCATCGGTAAGAACGGGGTGGGGAGCATTGTGTCTGGCGGATAGTTTGCCGTAGATAGCTGACAATTTAAAATAACTTTTATGTATTTTTTTGCTTCATTTGCAGATACTATGCACAAATCAATCAGGAGGCTGTTAGATGAGTAATAACATGGATTTGGGCTATGAAATGTTCTGCTACCAATGTGAGCAGACTGCAAATGGAAGAGGCTGTACAAAAATGGGAGTGTGCGGAAAGACACCCGAAATTGCTAATTTACAGGATTTATTAATTTTTCAGGTTAAGGGAATAAGCTGTTATGGAAAAGTGCTGGTGGAAGAGGGGCAGCATATGGATAAAACAGTGGTTAGTTTTATTGAAAATGTGCTTTTTACAACGCTTACTAACGTTAATTTTGATGCAGATGTGCATGTTGCATTACTAAGAGAGTCGCAGCAGATAAAGGAGCGTTTAAGAAGTATGGTTGGTGAGACGGGGAATAATACTGCCCATGCCTTATATAATCTGCCGGAGACGAAGACGGAGATGTTAAAAGATGCACCACTTGCGGGAATTATGTATGATAAATCTCTTGACCCTGATATTCGTTCTTTAAGGCAGACTATTCTGTATGGATTAAAGGGTATAAGCGCATATGGACATCAGGCGAGAGAACTTGGGTATTACAGCGATTTAGTAGATGATTTCTATATTTTAGCATTAGAAGCTATGACAGATGACAATCTGACGGTGGAAGAACTTATACGAATGACTATGCGTACAGGAGAAATGGCTATTGAGGTAATGAAGAAGCTGGATGAGGCGAATACAACAATTTATGGAAATCCTGCCCCGCATAAGGTAGATGTTCACATTAAGAAAGGTCCGTTTATTGTTGTGTCAGGTCATGACCTAAAAGATTTGGAATTGCTTCTTGAGCAGTCTAAAGGAAAGGGAGTTAATATCTATACACATGGTGAAATGCTTCCGTGTCATGGATATGAGGGACTTAAAAAATATCCTCATTTAATTGGTAATTTTGGCGGGGCATGGCAGGATCAGCAAAAGCAGTTTGATAATCTTCCCGGCTGTATTTTAATGACGACAAACTGTCTGATGCGTCCAAGAGACAATTATAAAGACCGTATTTATACTACCAATGTTGTAGGCTGGGAGGGTGTGAAGCATATAGGCAGAAATGAAAACGGAGAGAAAGATTTCAGTGAGATTATTCAGCAGGCAATTGAGCTGGGCGGATATACGGAGGATCAGGAACCACAGGAAATACTTGTCGGTTTCGGACATCATGCTGCGCTTAGCTGTGCGGATAAAATTGTCGAAGCAGTGAAGAGCGGAAAGCTTAGGCATTTCTTTTTGATTGGCGGGTGTGATGGGGCAAGACCCGGACGTAATTACTATACGGAGTTCGCCAAAATGGTTCCTAAGGATTGTATGATATTGACATTGGCATGCGGTAAATACAGATTTAATATGCTGGATTTCGGGGAAGTAGCAGGGTTGCCAAGACTGCTTGATATCGGTCAGTGTAATGATGTGTATTCTGCTATATGTATCGCAACAGGTTTAGCCGATGCTTTTAATACAGATGTAAATAGTCTGCCGTTGTCGTTGATTGTGTCTTGGTATGAACAAAAAGCAGTTGCAGATTTACTTGCTTTGCTTAGTCTTGGAATTAAAGGAATTTATCTAGGTCCGACACTGCCGGCGTTTTTAAGTCCTAATGTATTACAGTATTTGTCAGATACGTTTGATTTGAGATTAATCAGCAATGCGGAAGATGATATAAAGACTTGTCTTAAACAGAATATTTAAAATGTGGGGTGCAGTTTAGTTGTAAACTGCACTCCATTAATACATTTAAATTGTTAAAGATTATAATAATGACTCATACAATGCTGTAATATCTTCAACGCTTGTTTCTTTCGGATTGCCAGGACGGCATGCGTCATCATAAGCTGACTGTGCAAGGAAAGGAATATCTTCTTTTTTTACAATTTCTTTTAAGTCTGCCGGGATTCCAACATCTTTAGAAAGCTGTTTTACAGCGTCAACAGCAGCTTTTCTGTATTCCTCCTGTGACATATTCTCAGTACCCTTAACACCCATAGCCTGTGCAAT
>JAGAJD010000098.1 GCA_017626275.1 Lachnospira sp. | reverse complement strand
AAGGAAAAAAGAATGAAATAAAGGAAGTAGCAGATGGATATGAAAAAAACTTTTTGATAAATAAAGGATATGCAGTACCAGCAAATACCTCAAATTTAAAAAAATTAAATACAATTCAGTATATTGCAACAAATAAAAAAACACAGATTATAACACCTACGCTTTTAGGTGAAATTATCTATGATGTTGTTGAAAATTCAATTAAACATTTACTTAATCCTGAACTTACCGCAAGCTGGGAGAAAGGTCTTACATATGTGGCGGAGGGAAGTATAACATCAGAGGAGTATATGGATAAGCTTGAGGGCTTTGTCAGCAGAAGAACACAGGCTGTAATGGGACTGAATAATCAGGGACAGCTTATTAAGCTGTTTGATGAGTCTGCAAAAAATTATAAATAATAGAAAGGACGAAAAGTCTATGTGTGGAATTGTAGGTTACATTGGAGACAGAGATTGTGCAGATGTTCTTGTAGACGCACTTTCAAAGCTGGAATATAGAGGATATGATTCGGCAGGAATTGCAGTATTTGATAAGGGTACGATAAAGGTTGAGAAATGCAAGGGAAGGCTTATTAATCTTGTAAATAAGATGGAACTTGAGGGAAAACCGAACGGACACTGCGGTATCGGACATACACGCTGGGCGACTCACGGTGAGCCGTCAGATATCAATTCTCACCCTCATGGCAATAAGAGAGTAAGCATTGTTCATAACGGAATCATAGAGAATTATAAGCAGATTAAGGATTTTCTTATAGGCGAGGGTTACAGCTTTGTCAGTGAAACTGATACGGAGACTGTTGCAAAGCTTTTGGATTATTATTATGTAGATGATCCGATAGATACTATTATAAAAGTTATTTCGGAAATTAAAGGCTCTTATGCGCTTGGCATTATGTTCAGGGATTATCCTGACAGAATCTTTGCGGTGAGAAAGGAAAGTCCTTTAATTGTAGGCGTCGGTGAAAATGAGAATTTTCTTGCATCAGATGTGCCGGCTATTATTAAGTATACGAGAGATTATTATCTTTTGGAGGCAGATGAAATCGCCGTAGTCAAAAAAGACGGCGTAAGCATTTACAATACTCATAAAGAGCCTGTTAAAAAGGAGATTAACACGGCAGACTGGGACGTGGACGCTGCTGAAAAGGGCGGATATGAGCATTTTATGCTGAAAGAAATTTATGAGCAGCCATCAGCAGTAAGAGACACGATAAGCCACAGAATTACAGACGGAATGCCTGATTTTTCTAATGACGGCATAGATATGGAGCAGTTAAAAAAATACAGACAGATATTTATTGTGGGCTGCGGTACGGCTATGCATGCAGGAATGGTAGGACAGTATGTTATCGAAAAGCTTGCAAGAATCCCTGTAATAGTTGATATTGCTTCAGAATTTCGTTACAGGGATCCTTTAATTACAGACAAGGATTTGCTTATTGTGATTTCGCAGTCGGGAGAGACGGCGGATACACTGGCAGTATTAAGGCTTGCAAAGGAAGTAAATGCGGCGACAATGGCGATAGTTAATGTTGTTGGCTCTTCTATTGCAAGAGAGGCTGATATGGTGGTTTATACGCATGCAGGTCCGGAGATATCGGTAGCATCAACAAAGGCATATATGGTACAGATTTCTGTTATGTATCTTCTTGCATTTGAGCTTGCATATTTAAACGGAGCAATTTCAGAGGAAATGTGCCGCAAACTGACGGAAGAACTTAAGAGTATGCCTGATATTATTAAAGAAACGCTTGAACTTAAGGACACATGTTCATATGTGGCTTCTAAATTAATGAATGCGGAAAGTCTTTTGTATATCGGAAGAGGTCTTGACTATGCATTGAGCATGGAAGGCTCTTTGAAGCTTAAGGAAATTTCGTATATTCATTCGGAATCATATGCGGCGGGCGAGTTAAAGCATGGTACAATTTCGCTGATTACGGACGGCATGCCTGTTATAGCGGTTGCTACACAGAAGAAGCTTATTGAAAAGACGATAAGCAATATAAAAGAGGTTAAGGCGAGAGGTGCCAGAGTGGTGCTTATATGTGCTGACGGAGTTGAGGTCGGTGAAGATGTTGCGGATTATATTATAAGACTTCCGCAGGTAGACGAACAGCTTATGCCTATGGTTGCGGCAGCTCCGCTCCAGTTGATTGCTTATTATACGTCAGTGCTTAAGGGAAATGATGTTGATAAGCCTAGAAATCTTGCAAAGTCCGTAACAGTAGAATAATTGATATGGTGGCGCGTTGTGCGCAGAAACGAGGAAATAATGAATGAGCAGATAACTGTTAAAGAGCTTTTTGATTTGAAAGAGACTATTGCGGCAGACATTTTTAAAGATTGTGTATATCCTTGGGAAGTGCTTTCTAAGATTGGTGAGTTTATTGTAAAATTGGGAGAGAGTCTTTCGGAGGAGGAGTACGAGAAAAAAGGCGAAAATGTATGGATTGCAAAAAGTGCTGTTGTTTATCCGACAGCGTATATTAACGGCCCGTGTATTATAGGAAAAAATGCAGAGGTAAGACACTGTGCGTTTATAAGAGGCAATGCGATTGTCGGAGAGGGTGCTGTTGTAGGCAATTCGACGGAGCTTAAAAATGTAATTTTATTTAATAAGGTTCAGGTACCGCATTATAATTATGTCGGCGATTCTATATTAGGTTATAAGGCGCATATGGGTGCAGGTTCTATCACTTCAAATGTGAAGTCTGATAAGAAGTTTATAACCATAAAAGGGCCTGACGGTAAAATTGATACGGGAATTAAAAAGATTGGTGCCTTTTTAGGCGACAATGTTGAGGTTGGCTGCGGAAGTGTGTTAAACCCGGGAACGATTGTCGGAAGAAACAGTAATATTTATCCGCTTTCAAGCGTAAGAGGCTTCGTTGCTGCGTCAAGCATTTATAAGAAACAGAATGAAATAGTTGAAAAATTCGATAAAGCCGATTGACTAATCAACAGGATTGTGAGAAAATAATCAAAGTACGAATAGAGTAAGTACTGTATATTTGCTTTAAATTACGAAAGGAGTATGAAAATGATTTATACACAGGAAGTAGAAAACATGTGTCCGGTGGCACAGGGCGTTCATCATGGCGCAGCTCCGGTTCCTACGGAGGGAAAATGGGTACAGAACAAGGAAGTAAAGGATATTTCAGGTTTCACACACGGTATCGGCTGGTGTGCACCACAGCAGGGTGCCTGCAAGCTGACACTTAATGTTAAGGAAGGTATTATTCAGGAAGCATTAGTTGAGACAATCGGATGTTCAGGTATGACACATTCAGCAGCTATGGCATCAGAAATTTTACCTGGTTTAACAGTTATGGAAGCACTTAATACTGACCTTGTATGTGATGCCATTAATACAGCTATGAGAGAACTTTTCTTACAGATTGTTTATGGTAGAACACAGAGTGCATTTTCTGAGGACGGACTTGCAGTTGGTGCAGGACTTGAGGATTTAGGTAAGGGACTTCGTTCACAGGTTGGTACTATGTATGGTACTTT
>JAGAJD010000097.1 GCA_017626275.1 Lachnospira sp. | reverse complement strand
TTTAGTGTAAGCTCTTCATTCTTCATAACATCAATAACTTTATTATCTTTTTCAAGATTCTCCTTAATGCTATTTTTTAGAGCACCACATATAATAATTTTTCCATGCACACTATTGTATAAATCAGTCAACTTTATTTTAGCATCATCAAACGGAGTATATAAATTTTCCCCATCAGTCGAAATAGGAATTGGTAGTACAATATATTTTGCCCTTCTTATACATTCATTATAGTTAAATGCCTTTTCCATACCTGTACCATAACGCAATACTTGATATTCACTTTCAAGCATATTGGACAAAATACAGTTTCTTTTATCTCCTCCTAAAAAAGTAATAGTTTCCATATAAACCTCCTTATATTTCTTTAAATAATATATACAATTTAAACTATAATGTTAATAAAAAGTCTTAGCACTTATAATACAAAAATTTTTTCGTTACCCTTTACACTTTTAAAATTATATAATAAAGATTAGCAATATAATGTAACTTCATATTATAAATTTACATTATATTGCTAATCTTATAAGAAAGAACAAATCAGAAAATCGAAGATTTTTCAGATTTGTTCGGATAGTATATTTAAGTCTTTAAAACTCCCTTTGTTCATATTTATCAATATCAATTATCTTTTTGTCAGCCTTGTTAGCTCTACTTTTCGCTTCACCTTTTAAACTTTGAATTAAAGCTATTGTATCATCCAAATGTTTTCTCGTTTTTAGCTCTTGAATATTCATGTGGTACTTGTGACTTTGTGTCTTGTTAGTTCTAATTTCGTCCATTACAGGCTTAAATATTTCTTGTTTGCAAACCCTTTCATACATTCTTTTGTCAAGCTCAATTGCGATATTTACGTATCCAACCGCTCTGTCTTTTTCACCTTTTAACATCGAAATTATTGCTA
This sequence comes from Lachnospira sp., assembly GCA_017626275.1. Taxonomy (GTDB): domain Bacteria; phylum Bacillota; class Clostridia; order Lachnospirales; family Lachnospiraceae; genus Lachnospira. The sequence continues at coordinate 3,818 of JAGAJD010000097.1, read as the reverse complement.
AATAAAAATATGCATCTGGCTCTGAGTCTTTATCTTCTAAGCATTCAATTAATCGCTCTTCAGCCTCCTCTAACTCGCCTTCGATCAACATTATTTGGGCTGCATTAACCTTAGCATGGAACAATAATGAGTTTAATTTTGCTGCCTTGTCATAATATTCTTTTGCAGCTTGAAAGTCATTAAGTCTTGTATATGACATTCCAAGTCCATAATATAATTCATACTTGTCTGGATTATACTTTAAAGCTTGCAAGTATACACCAACAGCCTCTTTAAATAGCTCTTGGTCATATAATATCGAACCTAATAAGTCTGAAGCCTGATAATACTCTGGTTTTTTTTCTAATAATTCTTCAAGCATTCTCTTTGATTCTTCGCTCTTTTCTGTTTGATTCAATAAGAAAGCTATCTTATAATATGAATCATAGTCTTTTTTATTTAAATCAACTACGATAACATACTCGTCTATAGCATCATCATACTTTCCTTCTCTCTCATATATTTCAGCTAATAACTTGTGTGAGAAATAGCTATTTGAATGCTTGTCTATATACCTTATTAATAATTTTCTAACCGCGTCATTCTGACCAAGTTTTAATAAAAATTTTGCCCTAATTATAGTATACATCTCTGGTAGGAATATATTTCGATATTCCAAAGCAATTATAACAAATGGTACTATAACCGAAATAGTGTAACATAAAATTATTAATGCAAAGCCTAACTCCATATTATTACTCATCTCTATCAACCTTAATAGAAGACCAATGGCATTACCTGCTAATAGATATACATATATGGAATCTCGTCGTTTAATAATTCTTCCAAATAGCATAATAAATATTATTAAGGCAAATATATAAAAAATTACCCTTTCTAACATATATATGTATACCCCTATCTCTCGAATTTATATTTATAATTATCAATACATTTTTGAATAATTGATTCTGCTTCTGATCGACCAAGCATTTTATCAATGGTTGTTTGTTTACCTTCCAATTGTTTATAAACCTCAAAAAAATGCATTATCTCATCTAATAATTGAGATGGAAGATCTGTTATATCTTTGTAATTGTTTAGATATGGATCTCCAACTGGAATACATATTATTTTTTCATCTTCGTCACCACTATCATTCATCTTTAAGACACCTATTGGATATGTTTCTACTAATGTAAGTGGTGTTATCTCTTCATGACATAAAACAAGTACATCAAGAGGATCTCCATCGCCTGCGTATGTTCTTGGAATAAAGCCATAATTTGCTGGATAATGAGTTGCAGTATATAAAACTCTATCTAATCTTAACATTCCAGTTTCTTTGTCAAGTTCATACTTATTTCTTCCATTTTTTTGTATTTCAATAACACTAACAAATCTGTCCTTTTTTATTCTTTCTCCATTAATGTCATGCCAAATATTCATTTTAATCACATTCCTTCCTTACGGCATAAATCTAGTTGAAAAATTGCAATTATTTTTTCAACATTATCTCCTTCTATGTATTTATAAATTCATATGTTTAATTGTATTCTATATTTAATAAAATGTCTAGCTATAAAAAAATTTTTATAAACATTTGTTACAATTCGCAGCCATAGAAAATAACAATGATTAGCAATATAATGTAAATTTATAATATTACGCCCCAGCTACATAAGAGAATTTTCATTTTTACTGCGTTATACACTTGTAAAAATTATATTCTCTAATTTGCTGGTCCCCACCTTAACTTCATATTATAAATTTACATTATATCGCTAATTTTGTATGAAATGACATTAAGCTGTGAATTGTAACAAACATTTTGAAAAAAGAAAGAGCCAGATTTCTCTAGCCCTCTTTATTCAAATTCTTCTTTATAATTTTAATTATTACATTACCCCCCACCAAAGGATTATTTTTAATTCTAAAATCCAAAAATTCCTTTTTTCTTTATTAATTATAATATGTTACAAAGTGACTGGGTTATTAGACAAGTATCAGTATAACAGAGATGACGGGAGACTGCAATTTTTTCTTAATCCGGGAGGAAATATTAAAGTTTTTTTAGATTTTTTCAAAGCGGTTGCCATGGGAAATCTATTTTTATATAATGAATAGAAAAGCGGGCAAAGGAGGAACCGGGCACATGGAAATGGTGACACTGGGAAAAACAGGTATTACAGTAAATAAGAATGGATTCGGCGCACTGCCGATTCAGCGTATCAGTACGGAGGACGCAGTGAAGCTGGCGAGAAAGGCGTACGATGCCGGAATTACTTTTTTTGATACGGCGCGGTTTTACACCGACAGTGAAGAAAAATTAGGCGAAGCCTTTGAGGGGATGCGGGAAAAAGTTTACATCGCAACAAAGACAGCAGCGGCAAATACTGACGAATTTTGGGAGCAATTAGGGACTTCACTCCAAAACTTAAAGACAGATTATATAGATATCTATCAGTTTCACAATCCGTCGTTCTGTCCGAAGCCGGGGGACGGCACGGGGCTTTATGAGGCGATGTTAGAAGCCAAAGCCCAGGGGAAAATCCGTCATATCGGTATTACGAACCACAGGCTTGCGGTGGCGGAGGAAGCCATTGCGTCGGGGCTTTATGAGACATTGCAGTTTCCGTTCTGCTATCTTGCGTCGGAAAAGGACATTGCCCTGGTGGAAAAATGTAAAGAGGCAGGCATGGGATTTATCGCAATGAAGGCTCTCTCCGGCGGTCTCATTACCAATTCCGCTGCGGCTTATGCCTTTGAGGCACAGTATGACAATGTGCTGCCTATCTGGGGCGTCCAGAAGGAGACGGAGCTGGAGGAATTTATCTCTTATATTGACAATCCGCCTGCCATGACGGAGGAACTCTCTGCGCTGATTGCACAGGACAGAGCAGAGCTAAGCGGTGATTTCTGCCGTGGCTGCGGGTATTGTATGCCCTGTCCGGCAGGTATTGAGATTAACAACTGTGCAAGAATGTCATTGCTGCTGCGCCGTTCACCGTCAGAATTGCAGCTAACGCCGGAGGTGCAGGAAAAAATGAAAAAAATCGAGAACTGCCTCCACTGCAACCAGTGCAGGAGCAAATGCCCCTATGGGTTAGATACCCCGGCGCTGTTAGAGAAAAACTATGAGGATTACAAGAGGGTGTTAGCAGGCGAGGTCAGTGTGAAATAGACCTGTGGAGGGAAAAATGAGACAGAACATAGATACTGTAATTTTTGATATGGACGGCACGGTGCTTGACACGCTGCAAGATTTGGCGGATGCGGTGAATGTTGCACTGAGAGCCTTTGATATGCCGGAGCGCACCATCGACGAGGTGCGTTCCTTTGTGGGAAACGGCGTGAAACGGCTGTTAGAGCTTTCCGTGCCCGGCGGTTTTACGAATCCCCGGTTCGAGGAAGTTTTTGCGAAATTCAGGGAATACTATGGTGTTCACTGCAATGACAAGACGAAGGCTTATGACGGGATTCTGCCGCTGCTGCGGGAACTGGAAAAGGAAGGCTATGCGCTGGCAATCGTTTCTAATAAGCTTGATTCTGCGGTGAAAGAGTTAAATGAAATTTATTTTGAGGGCATCGTAAAGGTTGCCATCGGCGAGGTGGAGGGCATTGCCAAAAAACCTGCGCCGGATATGGTGGAAAAGGCGTTGCGGGAGCTGGGGAAAACAAAGGAGACTGCGGTGTACGTGGGGGATTCCGATGTGGACCTTATGACGGCAAGGAACGCAGGACTTCCCTGTATCTCTGTTTTATGGGGATTTCGGGAAGAAGCATTTTTAAAGGAGCAGGGGGCGCAGTATTTTGCCAGAACCCCGGCGGAAATCCCA
>JAGAJD010000096.1 GCA_017626275.1 Lachnospira sp. | reverse complement strand
TGTAACGGTAGATGAAGATGATATTGATTATTCGGAGGATTCGGATTTTGAGGAATATCTTAACAGTCAGAATTTTCCGGAGTCTTACAGAGAAGATTTAAGGCAGCTTCATGCAAAATACCCTAAATGGATTTTTATTGCTGATTTTATAGATAAGGACTGGGATACAGTAGTAGAAAACGAAAATGTGCTGGGAAGAAGCCTTATTTACGGCTCTGCAAAAAGCTCATGGAAATCAACTGCAGACGGAGCGTATGACTGGGAGAGCGGCTGTTGGTATGAATTGGACAGCGGCGGCTGGGTGCAGGCTTCAAGTGATCTTGTGCAGTATGCATTGGACCCAAGAAATTTCCTTAATGAAACGAACATTTTTATGTTTGAGGATTTATCCTATAATAGTTTCGTTCAGAGTGAAAGCGGAGTAAGCAATATAATAGCCGGAACCTTTATGGAGGATTCCTCTCATGATTTGAGCTATGACGGTGAATATTTTGATTATCCGTCGGGGCTTATGTATGCAGGAAGAGCGTCAGGCGTAAGTCCGTATCATCTTGCAACAAGAATTATTCAGGAGCAGGGACGAAGAGGACAGGGCAGCAGTATTTCGGGAACAGTGAACGGCTATGAGGGATATTACAATTATTATAATCAGGGTGCTTATAAGACGGCAACGGCGAGCGCCGTTATCAACGGATTAAAATATGCGGCAAAGACAGATTCGGCAACCTTAAGACCGTGGGATACAAGAATGAAGTCTGTTATCGGCGGGGCTATTTATATCGGAAGCCGCTATATAAACAGAGGTCAGGATACAATCTATTATGAAAAATTTGACATGGTTACACCATATACTCATCAGTATATGACAAATGTACTGGCTCCGCGAAGTGAATCATCAACGGCATCAGCGGCATACAGCGATGATACAAAACAGAGTACAGCGTTAGTATTTAAGATTCCTGTATACAGGGATATGCCGTCAAGCGTATGTGAGCTTCCGACAGGAGACGGAAGTCCTAATAATGCATTGTCTGAACTTGAAGTTGAGGGATATTCACTCACACCTACATTTAGTATATATACTACTGAATATGACCTGATTGTTGAAAATTCAGTAGCATCGGTAAGTGTTGCGGCAGAGGCAGCAGATTCGGCGGCTTTTGTTTCGGGAACGGGAACACATAAATTATCTGTAGGAACAAATGTAATAGAAATTAATGTAACAGCGTCTAACGGTTCAAGTAAGACATATACAATCCGTATTGTAAGAAAGAACGCTTCGTCTTCCGGCGGAGATTCAGGAGACTCCGGAAGCGGAGAAAATGCCGGAAATGCAGGCTTTAGTTCGGATTTTCTTTTTGACGACAGTGCGGGGACAATATCGAGAGTAGGTGTAGGCAGTGCGGCTTCAGATGTATTAGACCACATTACATTTACAGGCGGAGCATATGCAAAGGTTTACAATGCTGACGGAAGTGAAAATAACGGTATTGTAAAAACAGGAGATTATCTTACCGTATATCGTTCAGACGGAAGCGTTATAGGCAAATACACATTTGTAATATATGGCGATGTCAACGGAGACGGACAGGTGACGAGTATGGATCTGCTTTATGTGAAGAGACATGTTCTTCAGACTAAAGAGCTTGAGGGTGCATATCTTTTGGCTGCAGATGCTAACCGTGCAGGTGATGGAATTACTTCTATTGATTTGTTATATATTAAGCGTCACATTCTGGATATACGCTATATCGAGCAATAAATGCATAGTGCAGATTGAGAGGTAAAAATGATAAAAAAATACAATAAAGCAGTGTCCTTTATATTGGCATTACTGTTAATGCTTTCTGCAATGACGATTACGGCTGCTGCTAAGGATACGGCATCAATATCAATAGGCTCAGGCTCATGTGATGTCGGAGATGAAGTGTCTGTTTCCGTGAGCGTAAGCAGCAGCGTTGACATTTATATGTGTGATATCTGGCTCAACTATGATTCTTCAATTTTACAGCCGGTTTCAGGTTACAGCGGCGGTGGCGGAGGAAGTATTCGTCTCTTATCTACTGATACTACTTCTTTTACGGTTAAATTTAAAGCAGTAGATGCGGGAACTTCTTCAATTTCAGTCAGTACCTCTAATACTATTGTAAGTTCGGCGACGGAGGATTATATGTCAGTCAGTGCGGGTACCGGCTCTGTAAGTGTAAAAGCACCTGTTACATATTCTACGGATAACACATTGAGTTCATTAGAGATTAGTCCGGGTGTGCTTTCGCCTGCCTTTTCTCCGAACGTGACCTCTTATACGACTACGGTTGGAGCTGATTGCGATAAATTAACCGTGAGTGCGACAGCGAACGACTCAAATGCGTCGGTTTCCGTAAAAGGAACAAGAATGGATCCGGGAAGTAATACTACAACGATTACTGTAACGGCACAGGACGGTTCTAAGAAGGTATATACTATTTATACAACAAAGGATTCAGAGGAAAAAACAACAGAAGCTGAAACTAAACCGGAAGAGAGCAGCAAGCCGGAAGAAAGTACGGTTGATACAGAGGAGCTTAAGAAAGTAACACTGCTTGATGCGGAGTATACGATTGACGGCGATTTTGAGGCAAATCCTCTTCCGTCAGGTTATATGGAGATTGATTACGATTATAACGGAATTTCCGTAAAGGCAGGAAAAGGCATTAATACAAAGCTTGTTTTAATGTATTTGCAGAATAATGACGGGAAAGGTCAGTCAGGATTCTATATATATGATTCGGTAATGAAGAGTTTTTCACTGTATCATGAGATAGCACAGCCGGATATTACATATGCTGTTCTTTCAATTACGGATAATATGGAAAAGCCGGAGGGATACAGAAAAACTGTATATTCGCTTAACGGGATATCAGCAGATGTTTTAATGGACCAGGACGGAAGGCATTATCTGTTTTACGGTGTAAATTCGCTTGGTGTAACGGGGTGGTTTGAATATGACAGCCAGGACGGAACAATTCAGACATATCATGGACAGGCAGGAGTTGACGTTGATGTTCTTCCGGCAGATTCAGAAGCAGTAACGCAAAATTCCAATGATGTCTGGAAAGTAATGGCGCTGATTCTTGTTGCGGCAGTTATAGTTCTTTTAATTGTTATTATAGTTCTTGCCATAAAGCTGTCTAAGAATAAGAGAGCTTTTGCGGCGGCAGCAAACGGAGACTATTATGATGACGATTATGAAAACGATGAATATGATTTTGATGACTATGAAGAAGATGATGATGAAGAATTAGAAGAAGACGCATTGTCAGATGATTCGGAAGAAAATGTATCACATAAAAGTGAAAAAGATGTTTTAGAGGACGAAATGGTGCGTTCTATTTCCAACGCATTGTCCGG
>JAGAJD010000095.1 GCA_017626275.1 Lachnospira sp. | reverse complement strand
TGCCTGCGGAGAGCTATGGTTTGTTTCTTGATAATGTTTGTTATGAAAAGTAATAGTAGCCAGATGGACTATTAATAGTGTATAATAAGAGCTGTCCCGTAAAGGAATGAAATATTCTTGAGGGACAGCTAATTTTTATCATATAGGAAACTTCATTTCCTATATGATAAAAACCCTTCGGAGGTTCGCACTGCGGCGGAGATGAATTATGTTGCTTAAGCAACCCGCCGCAGGCGGAGAATCCTGCCCGACAGGATTCTTTCTTAATATCGTAATTACAGAATGGAGATGTACAATGAATACAATCGTTGAAGCAATAACGGAAGAGTTAAAGAAAGCATTTGCAGAGTGCGGATATGATGAGAAATATGCAAAAGTGTCTTTATCAAACCGTCCTGATTTGTGTGAGTATCAGTGTAATGGAGCTATGGCGGCAGCCAAAGAATATAAAAAGGCTCCGTTTATGATAGCAGATGAAATTGTGGAGAAGCTTTCAGGCAGCACATTGTTTAAAAGTATTGAAAGTGTAAAGCCGGGTTTTATTAATATTATTTTGAGCGAAGATTTTCTTTCGTCTTATATTAATGATATGTCGACGGCTGAAAAATTCGGATATGTAAATAAGCAGGAGCCTAAGACTGTTATTGTTGATTATGGCGGAGCTAATGCGGCTAAACCGCTGCATGTGGGACACCTTCGTTCTGCCGTTATCGGAGAAAGTGTAAAGCGTATTCAGAAATATGCAGGAAATAAGGTTATCGGAGATGTTCATCTGGGAGACTGGGGACTTCAGATGGGACTTATTATAGAGGAGTTAAGAGACAGAAAGCCTGAGCTTCCGTATTTTGACGAAAGTTTTGAGGGAGAATATCCTGATGAAGCACCATTTACGATTTCAGAGCTGGAGGAGATTTATCCGGCAGCGAGTGCTAAGTCTAAGGAAGATGAGAAGTTTATGGAAAGAGCGCATCAGTCAACCTTAAAGCTTCAGAGCGGTGACAGGGCATGTACTGCAATATGGAAACATATTATGGCGGTTTCAAAGGCAGATTTGAAGAAAAATTATGACAATCTGAATGTTGAATTTGACCTTTGGAAGGGTGAGAGTGACGCACAGCCATATATTCCTGATATGGTTCAGGGAATGATTGACAGCGGACTTGCTTATGAGAGTCAGGGAGCTATGGTTGTGGATATTCAGGAAGAGACAGATACAAAGGAGCTTCCGCCATGTATAGTAAGAAAGTCTGACGGAGCGGCTCTTTATGCAACCTCGGATTTGGCGACGCTTGTAGAGAGAGAGAAGTTATATAAGCCTGATTCGTATATTTATCTTGCAGATAAGCGTCAGGAGCTGCATTTTACACAGGTATTCCGCGTTGCCAAGAAAGCAGGAATTGTAAAAGAAAATGCTGAAATGACATTTTTGGGCTTTGGTACGATGAACGGAAAGGACGGCAAGCCGTTTAAGACGCGTTCGGGCGGTGTCATGCGGTTAGAGCATTTGATAGCAGATATCGGTGAAGCTGTATACAGGAAAATGATGGAAAACAGAAGCCTTACCGAGGAAGAAGCACGTGCCACAGCAAAGATAGTCGGACTTGCAGCATTAAAATATGGTGATTTATCAAATCAGGCATCTAAGGATTATGTGTTTGATGTTGACAGATTTGCTTCGTTTGAGGGAAATACAGGTCCATACATTCTTTATACAATAGTAAGAATTAAATCTATTTTAAATAAATATACGGAAAACGGCGGTTCAATGGATAATTTAAGCGTTAATCCTGCCGCTTCACAGACGGAAAAGAACCTCATGCTTTCGCTTGTAAAATTTGCAGAGGTTATGGAAGCTGCTTATGAAGAGAAAGCACCGCATAAAATATGCCAGTTTATTTATGAGGTGTCTAATGCATTGAATGGATTCTATCATGACACAAAGATTCTTGCCGAACCTGATGAGAATAAGCAGAAGGGCTATATTGCGTTAATCAGTCTGACAAAGAAGGTTTTGGAGCAGTGCATTGATTTGCTGGGAATTGAATGTCCTGACAGAATGTAATAGTAATTAAATCCCATGTGGGGGAGGAGAGAAATTTTATGAAATTATTATCATTTGCTATTCCATGCTATAATTCGGCTGCATATATGGAAAAATGCATTAAGTCTGTTATGGCGGGAGGAGAGGACGTAGAAGTTATTATAGTTGACGACGGTTCGACTAAGGACAATACTGCACAGATTGCAGATGAATATGCAAAAAAATATCCTACGATTGTAAAGGCGGTACATCAGGAAAACGGAGGACACGGACAGGCAGTAAATACAGGTCTGCAGCATGCGACAGGCAAATATTTTAAGGTTGTGGACAGTGATGACTGGGTAGATTTAAAGAGCTATCGCAAGATTATTAATACCTTAAAAAAGTTTGAGGAAGAGGAAGAACCTGATATGCTTATCGCCAATTATGTGTATGAAAAGGTTGGCGCAAAGCGCAAAAAGGTTATCAGATATGATAATGTTTTTCCGGAGGAAAAGCTTTTTGGCTGGGACGATATTGGGCATTTTAAGCTTGACCAGTATATTTTAATGCATACTGTCATTTATAAGACGGAGCTGCTTAAAAAATGTGGATTACAGCTTCCTAAGCATACTTTCTATGTGGATAATATTTTTGTGTTTGAGCCGCTTCCGTATGTACAGAAAATGTATTATATTAATACGAATTTTTACAGATATTTTATTGGAAGAGATGATCAGTCTGTAAATGAAACTGTTATGATTTCAAGAATTGACCAGCAGCTTCGAGTTACAAGGCGAATGGTTGATTTTTATGCTGCACAGCAGATTCCTAACAAAAAGTGCAGACTTTATATGAGAAATTACTTAAGAATTATGATGGAGATATCATCAATTTTCCTGATTATCTCCGGAACGGAAGAAAATCTGGCAAAGAAAAAAGAACTGTGGCAGTATGTTAAAGAAAAAGATAAAGAAATATACAAAATGCTGCGG
>JAGAJD010000094.1 GCA_017626275.1 Lachnospira sp. | reverse complement strand
TCCAATTATGAATATGACGCACTGTATGATGAGCTTGTATCATTAGAAAAAGAAACTGGCTATGTGTTATCAAACAGCCCGACGGCAAATGTAGGATATGAAGTACTTAGTGAACTTCCAAAGGAAAGGCATGAGTCGCCAATGCTTAGCCTTGATAAGACAAAAAATCCTGAGGAGCTGGCAGAATGGCTGGGAGACCAGACAGGTATTCTGTCATGGAAGCTTGACGGACTTACGATAGTTCTTACCTATGAAAACGGGGAGCTTGTGAAAGCAGTAACAAGGGGAAATGGTGAAGTTGGAGAGATTATCACAAATAATGCAAGAGTATTTAAAAATGTGCCTGTTACGATTCCGTTTAAAAATAAGCTTATTCTTCGCGGTGAAGCAATTATCACATATTCCGATTTTGAAAAGATTAACGAACAGATACCTGAGGCAGATGCAAAATATAAGAATCCCAGAAATCTTTGCAGTGGTTCGGTAAGACAGCTTAATAATGAAATTACGGCGCAGAGAAATGTAAATTTTTTTGCATTTATGCTTGTATCTGCTGAGGGAATGGAGTTTAACAATTCAAGGAAATGTCAGTTTGAGTGGCTAAAGGAGCAGGGTTTTTCAGTAGTAGAGTATAAAATTGTAAACAGGGAAAATATTTTAGAAACAATTACATGGTTTGAAAACAGTATTCCGACAAATGATTTTCCGTTAGACGGTCTTGTAATTCTTTATGACGATATTGCTTACGGTGATTCGCTTGGAAGAACGGCTAAATTTCCACGAAATTCACTTGCCTTTAAATGGGCTGACGAGACTGCGGAGACAGTTCTTCGTGAGATTGAGTGGAGTGCATCGAGAACAGGTCTTATAAATCCGGTAGCTATTTTTGATACCGTGGATTTAGAGGGTACAAAGGTAAGCCGCGCAAGCGTACACAACATAAGTATTATGGAGAATTTAAAGCTTGGAATCGGTGACAGAATAAAGGTATTTAAGGCAAACATGATTATTCCGCAGATAGCGGAAAATCTTACTCAGAGCGGCAATCTTACAATTCCTGAAAAATGTCCTGTATGCGGCGGCCAGACGCAGATAAAGCAGATGAATGATGTTAAAACGCTTTACTGTACAAATGAGGAATGTCAGGCAAAGCATGTAAAAAGCTTTGCACATTTTGTATCAAGGGACGCATTAAATATTGACGGACTTTCAGAAGCTACGCTTGAGAAGTTTATACAGCATGGATTTTTGAAAAAATTCAAGGATTTGTACCATTTAGAGCAGTTCCGTGAAGCGATAGTAAATATGGAGGGCTTTGGAGAAAAGTCATACGAAAATCTTATTGCTTCTGTCGATAAATCAAGACACACAACGCTGCCTAAATTTATTTACGGCTTGGGAATAGCAAATGTAGGCTTATCTAATGCCAAAATGATTGTAAAGGCACTGGGAAATGATATTGATTCAGTCGTAAATGCGGACAGAGAGCAACTGGAGGCAATAGACGGAGTTGGGGCCGTAATTGCGGATACATTTGTCTCTTATTTTGAAAAAGAAGATAATAAAAAAGCATTTTATGACTTATTGGAAGAAATGGATATAGAGAAGGAAGAGGTAAGTGGGGAGCAGGTGCTTGCGGGAAAAACATTTGTTATTACCGGTTCTTTAAACCATTTTTCAAACAGAAACCAGTTAAAGGATTTAATTGAGAAGCTGGGCGGAAAGGTGACAGGCTCTGTTACCGGAAATACATCTTATCTTATTAATAACGACAGCAAGTCATCCTCATCAAAAAATAAGACTGCGGCAAAGCTTGGAGTTGCAGTTATTACAGAAGAGGAATTTCTTGCGATGACCGGAAATTAAGGCTTCTTGGTGTCGTGGTTGTAAGTTAGGCAAAAATGTGTTATATTGTGCCTGCGCAGGTTTGTGTCATAACAGAATTGAAAATAGACTTTTATGTAGAAATGAGGAAATTATATGCCAATTAAAATACAAAGTGATTTGCCGGCAAAGGCAGAATTAGAAGATGAAAATATATTTGTCATGGACGAGAACAGAGCGTTATCGCAGGATTTCAGAGAGCTGCAGATTCTGATTCTGAATCTTATGCCGATTAAGCAGGATACGGAGCTTCAGCTTTTACGCGCGCTGTCTAATACACCGCTTCAGATTGATATTACATTTTTACAGATGGAGACACATGTTTCTAAAAATACATCTGCCTCTCATCTTAAGAAATTTTATGAAACATTTTCAGATATAAAGAAGAAAAAGTTTGACGGAATGATTATTACGGGCGCACCGGTTGAAAAAATGGAATTTGAAGAAGTGAATTACTGGAAAGAGCTGGCAGAAATTATGGAGTGGTCGAAAACTCATATTACATCGACTCTTCATATCTGCTGGGGTGCTCAGGCAGGACTTTATTATCATTATGGGATAAAAAAGGTTATGCTTGATAAGAAGCTGTCAGGTGTATACAGTCACAAGGTTATGAACAGAAAAGAGCCGCTTGTGAGAGGCTTTGATGATTTATTTATGGCGCCACATTCAAGATATACAGAGGCCTGCCGTGAGGATATTTTGAAAAATCATAATCTTAAAGTGCTTGCTGATTCTAAAGAAGCGGGAATTTATATCGTTATGGCAGAAGAGGGCAAGCAGATTTTTGTGATGGGACACCCTGAATATGACAGATTAACGCTTGATCAGGAGTATAAAAGGGATATAGATAAAGGCATTGACCCGGATATTCCTGTAAATTATTACCCTGATGACGACTGTAACAGGCGTCCTGTGCTTTCATGGCGAAGCCATGCTAACAATCTTTACACCAACTGGTTGAATTATTATGTTTATCAGGTGACACCGTATGTCTTGAATGAAGAGGACTATGATTATGTGATTTAGGTGTGATAAAGTTTTATTATAAAATTAGGTAATCGGAGGATTGGAAAATGAAATTTAAAAAATTATTAGCATTAATTATTACAAGCCTTCTTGTTATTTCATCATTTGCAATAACAGAACAAAAAGTTAAAGCCGGGGGAATATTTTCGGACGGATTTTTTCAGGTAGGAGTTGGGGATCAGCCTTTAAAGGTTGTTTGGGGTGATCCGGATATGGTTGAAGAAAATGCTATTACCATTAATGAGAATCAAACCTTTACGCTTAGATATAACAACGATAAATCTGTAAAGATAGTTGATATGACAGTTTCTTGTAAGGATGGTAGAACATTGACACTTGTTAGTGAAAATCTTAACGGTGTAGATCAGATAATTGAGAGCAGACACTATGTTGAAAAGACGTTTAGAATTGATGATAAAACAATAGATGAGATATATGTAGCTGCTAAGATTTATCAGGTAAGTGTAAATTATCCGGATGAAACCAATACAACAACACATACAATAAAATTTGTTATTAATCATGATAGCAGCTCGGACTTTAGCGGTAATGGCTGGAAAACAGAGGACGGCAATGATTACTGGTATGAGGATGGCGTTAAGCAGGGAACGCAGGGACGCGGTAAAGAGATTTATGACCCTGAGACAGATGCATGGTATTGGCTGGATTCAGTTTCAGGCGGCCAGGTAGCAAAGTCAAAGGACGTATATCAGGAAAGTAAAGCCGGTATATTTGGAGACAACAAAGTTTATAAGGAAGATGGAACTATTGATGTAGATGCCAACACAGGTAAGTGGGTGAGATATGATTCTAATGGACATATGGTTAAAGGTTGGAGTGAAAATTCCAACGGAAAGTATTATTTCGATATGACTTACGGTACAATGGCAAAGGGATATGCAACCATTGACGGAAAAGAGTATTACTTCAATCCATACACAGGTGTGTTAGAGCGTGAGATTACAGATGGTATCTCTGGAGATTTCACAGGCTGGAAGAATATAGACGGTGCAGATTACTGGTATGAGAATGGAGTTCGTCAGGGCTATAGCACAGATGTTAACTATCGTGGTAAGGAAATTTTTGATTCGTCAAGCAATGCCTGGTACTGGCTTGACAATGTTGATGGCGGAAGGAAAGCCGTAAATAAAGATGTATTCCAGGAATCACAGGCAGATGACAATGGAAATAAGGGAAAGTGGGTAAGATACGACGGCGAAGGGCATATGATAAAGGGCTGGAGTGCTGACAATAATTACTACTTTGACTTTACTTACGGAACAATGTATAAGGGATGGCATAATATTGACGGAACAGAGTATTATTTTGATGAGGTAACAGGTGTAAGAAGCTGATAAAGATGAAAAATTCCGCTGATTATAATCTACGCAAGGTACAGAAAACTCTCTTTTATATGTACATTGCAGATTATATATCAGCGGAAATTTTGTCTATTACTCACGGTATCATGTGCTTTAAGCGTAATAGTTGATGCTCAGTCCGGAAGAATCGGCATTTACAAGGCTTGCAAAAAGATTCTCCGAACAGTTCTTTACAAGTGAGCCGTATGAGGCTGAACTGTTTCCAAATAAAGCCTGTACAGAAGCAGGTTCGGCAGCAGAGGCGGCAGCTTCGTTAAAGGTTAAAGTTCCCGTATCGCTTACGTTGATTCCGATATTGCTGAGGTCTGACGAATTATCGGCTGACGCTTTCTTT
>JAGAJD010000093.1 GCA_017626275.1 Lachnospira sp. | reverse complement strand
GTAACAATTCCACAGTATAATATTGATGTTACAAAGCTTGAGGCAGCTTACAGTGAAAAGACCAAGGCTGTCATGATTGAACATACACTTGGTAATCCGTTTGACCTTACGGCAGTAAAGGATTTCTGTGACAAACATAACCTTTGGCTTGTGGAGGATAACTGTGATGCACTCGGCTCTAAGTATAACTACAAGGGTGAAGAAAGATTTACGGGAACAGTAGGCGATATCGGAACTTCAAGCTTTTACCCTCCGCATCATATGACAATGGGTGAGGGTGGTGCTGTATACACTAACAATCCGTTGCTTAATAAGTGTATCCGTTCATTCAGGGACTGGGGACGCGACTGCGTATGCCCTTCAGGACGTGATAACCTCTGTGGACACAGATTTGACAAGCAGTACGGGGAGCTTCCGTTAGGCTATGACCATAAATATGTATATTCGCATTTCGGATATAATCTTAAGGCTACAGATATGCAGGCAGCCGTAGGCTGTGCACAGCTTGAGAAATTCCCGGGCTTTGTAGAGAGAAGAAGACATAATTTTGACAGATTAAGAGCTGCACTTGAGGAGATTCAGGATAAGGTTATACTGCCTGAGCCATGTGAGGGTTCACGTCCAAGCTGGTTTGGTTTCCTTATTACGGTGAAAGAGGGAACAGACAGAAACAGAGTGGTTGAATATGTTGAATCACACGGAGTACAGACAAGAAATCTTTTTGCAGGAAACTTAATAAAGCACCCATGCTTTGATGAGATGAGAGCAACAGGAGAGGGATACAGGGTAGTAGGAGACCTTATCAATACAGACAGAATTATGAATGATACATTCTGGGTAGGAGTATATCCGGGAATGACAGACGAGATGATTGATTATATGGCAAAAACAATTATCGCCGCAGTTAATCAGTAATATGTGTAAATATGGAGATTATCTATGAGTGACAGAACAAAGGATATCTTTAAGCAGTTCATACGTTTCGGACTGGTGGGAATATCCAATACAGCAGTGTCGTATTTAGTATATGCACTGACATTCAGACTTACGGATAATTATTTTTTGGCAAATGTGTTAAGCTGGCTGATAAGCGTATTAAATGCTTATCTGTGGCAGAACATATTTGTCTTTCGTGAAGATAGTAATGCACAGAAAAGAGTATGGTGGAAAGTTCTTTTAAAAACATATATGGCATATGCGTTTACCGGGCTGTTTTTAAATAATGTGCTTCTGTGGCTCTGGGTAGATATTATTGATATATCGAGATTTGCGGAAGGTATACTTTCTGCTCTAAAAGAATACGGAGTTTCCATGACGGGCAGGGAGTTTGCAGGATATGCAGGACCTTTGCTTAACATGGTGGTTGTTATTCCTATTAATTTTGTAATGAATAAGTTCTGGGCATACAGACAAAAGTAGAATCGCTCGTCTTTTGTAATGGAGGTTTTTATGAAAATAAAATTATCAACATACGTTTCGCAGTTTCTGGTGGATCATGGGATTACACATGCATTTACGGTAACGGGCGGCGGCGCAATGCATTTAAATGACAGTCTCGGACATCAGGAGGGACTTACCTGCGTTTATAACCATCATGAACAGGCATGTGCAATAGCAGCGGAAAGCTATGCAAGAATCCATAATAAGATAGCCGCGCTTTGCGTTACGACAGGACCGGGAGGAACTAATGCAATGACGGGTGTTGTCGGAGGATATCTTGATTCTATTCCGATGCTTGTTATTTCGGGACAGGTACGATACGATACGACAGCGAGAAGTACCGGGCTTCCGTTAAGAGCCATGGGCGATCAGGAGTTTGACATAACTAAGTCGGCGGAAGCCATGACAAAGTATTGTGAAATGATTACAGACCCGAAGCGTATACGCTACTGCCTTGAGAAAGCTCTTTATATAGCAACGACAGGCAGACCGGGACCGTGCTGGATAGATATTCCGTTAAATATTCAGGGCAGTTACATTGAGACAGATGAGCTTTGCGGATTTGATCCTGAAGGATATGAGGAAAATCTGGCTCCTGCAATCAAAGATGAAGATGTTGATTTTATTATAGAAAAGATAAAGGCGTCTAAAAGACCTGTATTTTATGCAGGAAACGGAATCAGAATTTCGGGCGGCTTTGAGACGTTTAAAAATGTTGCAGAGCTTCTTGGAATACCTGTTGCAACGTGCTGGGACAGTATTGACGCAATATATGATGAACACCCGCTGTATGTCGGAAGAGGCGGAATAATGGGCGACAGGGCAGGCAATTTTGCCGTGCAGAATGCTGACCTTGTATTTGCCTGCGGAAACCGCTTAAGTATACGTCAGGTAGGTTATAACTGGACAACATGGGCGAGAGAAGCCTATGTAATTGTAAATGATGTTGATGAGGCAGAGTTAAAGAAGCCTACTCTCCATGTAGATATGCCTGTATGGGGAGATGCAAAGGAGCTTCTTGAGAAGCTTGAAAAGAAGCTGCTTGAAATGAAAGCAGCAGGAAAATTAAGCGGAAGTTAT
>JAGAJD010000092.1 GCA_017626275.1 Lachnospira sp. | reverse complement strand
TTTTTATATTTTTTCAATGCCTCTATAAGTTCCTGTGTACATTTTCCATCTTCATCATCTTTGCCTGCCTTTGCAAATGAAGCCCTTGCCGCCTTTAAATACCCTTCATTTACCAGCACCTTAAACGAAGCAGTGAAAAGTTCTTCCTTTACATTTAAAGTAATACCTACTTTACTGTACTGTGCCGCAGGATAAAATATGCTTAAAAATCTTCTCACAATTAATTCATATGTTCTTACAGCCGTCTGCGATAATGAATTAAGACTGTTAAGTCCCTGTCCTGTCGGAATAATCGCATAGTGGTCAGTAATCTTTTTATCGTCACAGTAACGTGTCTTTTCCAATCCCTTATAAAGCTGCTTTTCAAGAATTTCCTGCGCATACTCTCCAGCCTGTGAATACGCTTTCAGACCGTTAATATTTTTCTGAATTTCTTTGCAAACGGCAGTTGAAAGCACTCGTGCATCAGTTCTCGGATAGGTCACAAGCTTTTTCTCGTATAATTCCTGAATAATATTTAATGTCTGGTCAGGGCTGATTTTAAACTGCTTGGAACATTCATTCTGAAATTCAGCCAGATTAAACAAAAGAGGCGGATTTTTCGTCTCCTTCTTACGCTCAATCTTTTCTACAACAGCATTTGCAGGAAGTGTATCCGAAAGTACTCCAATCAGCTCCTCCGCCTTTTGCCTTGTCTGAAAGCCGTTATCCTTATAAAGATAAGGTGTATTAAAATATCTGCTTTTTTCCCATACCTTCCATTCGGCATCAAACTGCTCCGTTTTTGCTATAACCTTAAAAAACGGTGTCTTTACAAACGCCCTTATTTCACGTTCTCTTCTTACCACCATTCCCAAAACACATGTCATAACTCTGCCGACAGAAACCACCGTCCTGTCCGTCTTTAAATAAGCGGATATATTTCTTCCGTATTTTAATGTGAGTACGCGGGAAAAGTTAATTCCCATAAGGTAATCCTCTTTGGCTCTAAGATATGCAGCTTCGCTTAGGTTATCATATTCCGATAAATCTTTGGCTGTCTCTATTCCCTTTAAAATTTCTTCTTCCGTCTGGGAATCAATCCACACTCTTTTTTCCTTTTTATCCTTTACTCCCGCCATACGTTCAACAAGACGATATATGTATTCTCCCTCACGTCCTGAATCGGTACATACATATATCGTCTCTACATCTTCTCTGGTCAAAACACCTTTTACAATATTAAACTGTTTCTCAACTGCAGGAATCACTTCATACTTAAATTCCTTTGGAAGAAAAGGAAGCGTATCAAAGCTCCACCGTTTTAACCGCTCATCATATTTATCAGGATAACTCATAGTGACAAGATGTCCTACACACCATGTCACAATATACTGCTCGGATTCAAGAAAACCATCTCTCCTTGAAAAGTTTACATGCAGTGCCTTTGCAAATTCCTGCGCCACACTTGGCTTTTCTGCTATAAATACTGATTTTCCCATTATTTCCTCCATCTATTCCGCTTTTCCCGATTTATCAATCGTTCCGGCATATGCCGGAATAAAATTTTCCAAAAAATAATCCGCCTCGGGAATATTGAGATTTCTTATTGCTTCGGTAATTGTCTCCTGTGCATCGTAAAAATCCGTATTTCCCATATTGCGTTCTTCTATACATTTAATAAGTGCCGACAGCTTATCTGCAGCTTTTACATAACGAAACAGCTCTTTTTCCTCTTCCGATTCAAGAACTGTATTCTTATATCTTTCTCTTAAAACTTCAGGTATGCCTGTCAGCAGTTCTTCTCCCGCAGCCTTTTCAATCTCGTGATATGCATCACGTATACTTTTACTGTAATACTTAACGGGAGTCGGCATATCTCCCGTAATAATTTCCGTTACATCGTGGTACATTGCAAGCACTGCCAGCCGTTCAGCCGGGAGTGTTCCCTTAAATATCTCATTATTTATTATGCCTAACGCATGTGCAATAAATGCTGTTTCAAGACTATGCTCGCTTAAATTCTCGTCTCTTGTATTGCGCATAAGCCCCCATCTGTTGATATATTTCATTCTTGAAAGCATGGCATAAAAATAACCGCTGTTCACCGGAAATCCTCCTATAATACTTTATTCTTACCGCTGCGTTTACCCTCATACAGCTTCATATCCGCACTGTTGATAAGCTCCTCCATACTTTGCTCAATTCCAAACAAAGCCATACCAATCGTAACAGATACGTTAATTTTGCTGTGTTCAAACACAAACGATTTCTCACATATCTTCATTCTTATATATTCAAGCAGCATATAAAAATCTTCTCTGTTATCGCCGTAATAAATAACAAGAAATTCCTCTCCGCCCCATCTTCCGGCAACAATCTGTCCTTCGCATTTTTTAACGATTTCATCGACAATTCCCGCAAAACGTCTTAAAACAAAATCGCCCGTGATATGTCCATAGGTGTCATTAATCTTTTTAAAATCATCTAAATCCATAATAGCAATACCAAAATCCATATTGCCTTCTTTTGCCACGTTATAATTATGTTCCAAAATAAACCTTATTCTGTTTCTGTTATATAGCCCTGTCAATTCATCGTAATCGGCTTTCTGTTTCAAAAACTCTTCCTTTTTATTAACATATCTACTATACCTATTCAAATAATAAAAAACATACGAAATAACTAACAGTGCATTTAACATAAAGGAACCACATACAATCAAATCACTATGCACAGGAACCAGTCCGGTAAATGTAATATCATTAAAAGAAATGACTTGCATCACTAAATAAGCAGCCATTGTTGCCACCACTATAAATATAGCTTCACCCCGCTTAAAACAGCATGAAAAAAAACTGTTATCGCTCGAAGCTGCTCCATTATTAGCATAAATAGACACAGCTACCGGCAAAAGCATTGCAATTAACGCAAGATGAAAACCGTATTCCATTCCCATTATGCAGGAGGCAGTCACAACATACAACCATATTACATAGTAATTAACCTTTGAACACAGCTCACGGCTTTTATTTTCAAACAGCTTATAGCAGGTAAAAAAAACAACACTGCTCATCAGATTAAATGCTGCCATAAAATATACTTTTAAAAGAAGAAAATAAATCATAAGTGTCAACTGCAAAAATAACAGCACTCTGTTTTTTGTCATATAAGAACTTATGGAATTCTCTATATTCTCAAATTTATCATGCATTTTTCTACCCTTTTATCCTTATATATCCATCGCTTCTACAATCTTTTGCACCGACAGCTCATCAGGCATCATAATAAAATGGCCAACATCACTTAACCGGCTTCCCTCAGAGTCAATCGTAGATAATGCTGTATCTACACATAATGCTTTCTTACAACTCATGTTTAAATCAGCTAAAGCATCTGCTACCAGTTTATCTGCCATTCCAAGCTTAACACTGACCGGAGTTACAAAAATTCTGATACCTGTATAGCTTCCCATTGCATTCATATAAGAAGCCACTATAATATTAGCAAACTCGCTTATTGCAGAGACACTTTCCTCATCTGCAAGCAGCTCCTCTTTATCTATTTTTCTGTTTACGAGTTTTTCCACTATGTCATGAATAAAGCTCATATCCATAATAAGAAGCACCGCACCGCTTAATGTACTTGCAAAATTAAGATAAATTCCTATCTTGGCAGCCTCCGGCTTCTCAATATGCATTAAAATATCCATGTCCGCTTTTGTGACAATCGGTATTCCTATCTCTGCGCGGACTCCAAGTATCTGACCAATAGTTGTGCTTACCATACCGACACCAACATTGCCCAGCTCGTAAAGTATATCTTCTATATCTTCTTCGAGTCCGCCGTCACCGTTAAATAATTTCATCTGTATTTCTCCCCCTTATCAGACGTTTTTTATGACTCTGACAACCTTTTCAATAAATTCTTTTTCTTTAAAAGGTTTTGTAATGAAGTCCTTTGCTCCTATTTCAAGAGCGTCACTAATAATCAATTCCTGACCTATCGCAGAATTCATAATAATCTTTGCGTCCGGGCGTTCCTTTAACATACGCTTCAGCAGTGTCAAATCAGAATTATCCGGCAGTGTAATATCAAGCAGTGTCAGTTCCGGCTTTTTCTCTTTAAAGATTTCAAATGCCTCGCTTGCCATCTTCGCCTCAATTATATTCTCAAACCCGGCATCTTCTAAGGCTTTTCTTTCTATGCGCCTTGCAAAACGCGCATCATCTACAATTAATATTAAATCACTCATTCATTTTACTCCCATCATATGTTAAATCTGCCTGTTCACAAACAATACGCTCATACTCTTCCACCGGCATAGGCTTATAATGTAAATAGCCCTGAATTGTTTTACAGCCTATTTCCTGCAATAATTCAATCTGTTCCTGCGTCTCAACACCCTCCATAACAACGTCAAGCCCCAGATTCTCTGCCATACCGATAACACTCCTTAAGATAATCTCAGCTCGTTTATCGTCCCTGTTTCCGGGTAAGAACTTAATATCTATTTTTAATATATCTATCGTCAATTCTCTTAAAGAATTAAGTGATGAATATCCGCTTCCAAAATCGTCCATAAGAATACGGAAATTATTTTTCTGCAATTCCGTCATCAAATTATTCAGATGAACATTATCTACCGCAAAAGCACTCTCCGTAATTTCAAATTCTATTAAATCGTGCGGAACATTGTACTTTTGCACACATTCCATAATATCATTCAAAATTCTCGGACTGTATAAGTTGGCTCTTGACAGATTGACGGAAACAGGCTTTGCCGGAATCCCGTTATCAAGCCACCTTCTTATTGTCGCACATGTCTTATCCAAAACATAATAATCGACCTCCGAAATAAAACCGTTGCTCTCAAAAATCGGTACAAAATCGGCTGGTGAGATTACCCCTTTAGTCGGATGAATCCAACGCACCAATGCCTCAGAACCAACTATTTTTCCTGTGACTGCATCTGTTTTTGGCTGAAGATATATATGGAACTGATTAGTACCAAGCGCATTATTCATCTCCATTATAACATTCTGCTCAGCGTATTCCTTTGCCGCAATGCTCTCGTCAAATATGGCAATCTTATTCATATAATTGTTCTTAACACGCTGTGCTATCGCTGCCCTGTCAACCAATGATACTATCGGAATCCTGTCTATCTTATCCTGCTCGGTAATCATATAAATTCCGAAAGACATATTCATCTCAAAATCAAGAGGATACTGATCCATTGAATCCTGTATGTACTTGATAACTCTGTTAATGCTCTTCATATCATTCGTCATGCACACTGCAAAAATATCCGAAGAAAGATGACAATATGTATACAATTCCTCTGAATCCATACATTCCTGTAATTTAACACCTACAAAACGAAGAACATTATCGCCCTCCTTAGTTCCGTAAAACTGATTGAGCAGTCTGAACTTCTGCATATCCATACGCACGATTGCGTACTGCTGATCCGGGTGGTTCTTTAACAATTCCCATGTCTGCATGGAAAATGTATCGATATTCGGAAGCTGTGTAAGCAAATCCACTTTTACCAGAGACTTAAGCTCATGAATCGCCTCAATCTCCTTTTCTGCATTGGTAAAAACCATAACTGTCTTTTCTTTTTCTCCGGCTTCATTTACATAACACAAAAGAGTAATGCGAAACCATTCATAAATATGCGGAACTACATATAAACGTATATTAATGCTTCTTCTGATGCTTGTCGTCACATCAGACAAATCAATAAAATGCTTATACAGCTCCACGTCCGGCTTGAAAACCGTTTTTAAAAACTCTTTTTCCCTCTCCGGCCCTAACTGCTTCCAATCAAAATTCACATAATGATTCTGCTCAGGAAAAATTTCAAAAGTATTTTTTGAAAAAGAATACTCTACAATAAATGAATGAGTATGCTCTAACAAAAGTTCTTCTCTTGACATCACGTTCTCTAATTTTTCTTCTTTAAAATCTGCATAATTATTATCCATTGACTTTCCCTCATCATATCACAACATAATAGATATAGTTAGTCTAACATTTCAAAAAACGCATGTCAACTTCTGAATATACTAAAAAAGGGACATGATTTTTCACATGCCCCCTAATGAAAATATTTTCATTTACTGCTTTGAAGTGATGTAGCCCTGAGCCTTTAATAATTCTGCAATTAATACGGCTCCGCCCGCTGCTCCTCTTAAAGTATTATGTGAAAGACCAACAAATTTGTAATCGAATACGGAATCTTCTCTTAAACGTCCGAGAGATATTCCCATACCATTCTCATAATTAACATCTAACTTAACCTGTGGTCTGTCGTCCTCTTCAAGATACTGGATAAACTGCTTTGGTGCGCTAGGAAGATCAAGCTCCTGTGGAAGTCCCTTGAAGCTTCTCCATTTTTCAATAATCTGTTCCTTTGTAGGCTTCTTTTCAAAATTAACAAATACTGCAGCCGTATGTCCGTCCAAAACAGGTACACGGATACACTGGCATGTAATAACTGTATCTGTTGCAGGAACAATCTGTCCGTCCTCAACCTTACCCCAAAGTCTTAATGGCTCTTTCTCACTCTTTTCTTCCTCGCCGCCGATATACGGGATAATATTTTCAACCATTTCAGGCCACTGTTCAAAAGTCTTTCCTGCACCTGAAATTGCCTGATATGTTGTAGCAACAACCAGCTTAGGACCAAACTCCTTTAAAGCTGTAAGTGCCGGTGTGTAGCTCTGAATAGAGCAGTTAGGCTTTACGCAGATAAAACCTCTTGTTGTTCCAAGTCTCTTTTTCTGTGACTCAATAACCTCAAGATGTTCAGGATTAATTTCCGGTACAACCATAGGAACATCAGGTGTCCAGCGGTGTGCACTGTTGTTGGAAACAACAGGAACCTCTGCCTTCGCATATCTTTCCTCTAATGCCTTAATTTCGTCCTTTGGCATATTAACTGCACAAAATACGAAATCTACCTTAGAAACGATTTCATCAAAATCTTTATCCATATCATAAACGGTCATCTTCTTAACAAATTCAGGCATATCACAAGTCATCTTCCAACGTCCATCTACTGCTTCTTCATAAAGCTTTCCTGCTGAACGTCCGCTTGCTGCAACTAACACTACCTCAAACCATGGGTGGTTCTCAAGTAATGTAATAAATCTCTGACCTACCATACCTGTACCGCCAAGGATACCTACTCTTAACTTATCACTCATTTTCTTACTCCCTTTTTCTTCTCTATATGTAACCACAATAACTGTTGTGGCATAAAAACAAACAGCCGTCTTTGTCTTTGTGTGGCGGACATTTGTCTTTTTGTTACTTTAGGATATTATCACAGTCTATTACATATTGCAACACTTTTTTAATTATATTTCAATTATGTATCGTTCATAGCCGTTAATAACCGTTGTATCATTATACTTTTGTTCTCTTACAAAATTTGACTGATAATTTTTATGAATATGTCCATGTATAAAATATTTAGGTTTATACATATCCAATACGTCAACAAATGCAGAAAAGCCCTGATGAACACTGTCAAAGCCATCATTAATTCCCTCTGCCGGAGCATGCGTAAGAAGAATATCAATTCCCTTATTTTTATGAAGCTGAAACCACAGCCGGTTTATACGGCGTTTCATCTGCTTTTGCGTATACTGGTTCTTTCCATTTTTATAGCGGATAGAGCCTCCTAACCCCATAATACGAATTCCCTCATATATATAAATCTTATCTTCGATGCAGATACACCCTTCAGGCGGATTCTCTTCATAACAGTCATCATGATTTCCTCTGACATAAAGAACCGGCGACTTAGTAAAAGAAGCTAAGAAAGATAAATACTGCGGCTTTAAATCGCCGCAGGATAATATCAAATCAATTCCATCAAGCTTGCTCTTTTCAAAATAATCCCACAAATACTTTGACTCTACATCTGCTAATACAAGTATTTTCATATTCCTTTATTTCCTTCGTTACAGATTATGATTAATAATTCCCTGTGCCGTCACAATAGCCTCCGAACCCTCTACAAGCTCTTCAAGCGACGGTATTTTTCCGATAACATTGTCCAAAAGCCAGTCCATTGTAATAATCTCTTCCGGCGTAAGAACAGCTTCTTTCGCATTCCGCAGGTTTCCTCTCTGGTCTCTAAGCTCATCTGAAAACGGTTCAAACCTGTCTTTTGCAATCATTTCCTTAAAAAGCTCTACAAGCCTTGAAACCTCAACAGGCAGTTTTCCTGACACAATAATATCTACTACCTTGGCTGAAAGTCCCCACCAGTAATTTAAGGCTTTTGCATTCTCAGTATCCTCTTCACGCTTCCATGAACCGCTGATAATGCTCTGTATCAGCTTCTCATAAAATACGCCCCAGTGCCACACAGGCATTGCAATATGCTGCGTCACACCGTCCTCAATTCCATAAAGACCGAATTTTCTCGCCGAACTTTTCGGCGTAATCATATCCTGATCTGAAACATAGCGTATTCCCTCTGCCTTAAAATTTTCCTCAATATTACAATCCTTAACAGACGACCATTCAAGATAAATCTTTGCTCTCGGATTGACATACTTTGCTCCCAGCGCAAAAGCATTAATATTTGCAACAGTTCCGTATACCGGATATCCTGCAACATATCCTATCTTATCGTTATCAGCAAGCGCACCGGCAATCATTCCCGTCAAAAACTTTGCTTCATACATTCTTGCATAATAGGTTCTTATATATTTATGCGATGTATTAAGCGAACAGTTAAGTATCTTGACATCAGGGTGTGCAATAGCCGCCTTTAACGATGACATAATCATAGCCGGTGAGGTGACAAATATCAAATCCGCCTTATTTTTAACCATCATCTCTATCGCATTATCGTCATCGACATCTGGTTTTACATTAGTGATACTCATAGTTTCTATCTGCTGTCCAAAAGTATCATCAATATACTGGCGTCCAAGCTCATGCGCATAGCACCATTCTGAATCCTGCGGAGTATTTTCATAAATAAATCCCACCTTAAGCCTCTTGCTTCCGCTGCCCGGTCTTGGAAGCAGGTAACTAAGAATATTCTTCTTAGGCTCATTTGACGGATCCATTTTTAAATCTACGGCACTATTTTCTGAAAGCAGTTCAAATTCAGCCCATGTCTTTGCAACGCTTTTATTCATCTCCTCCGTAATCATATTTTTAACGTGTTCGTACCCATGAATATGAATAAAACGAAGAAAAGCATCTCCCACAGGATAATCAAAACGCTCCCCGCCCCTTGCGTCATACGCATTTTTAAAAGAAAGAAAACATGAAACAAAATCTCTTTTTGCATCTTCGTCCATTTTTTCGTCTTTTTTAATACCTACGAGCTTCATTAACGCAGGGAAACTGCCGACATTACTGAAATAAATATCATTCAGCTTAGTGCATTTATAAAAATCCATAAATTCATAGTATATCTTTACATCTTCATCGTCCGTAAGCTTTGGAACTTTCCTAATAACCTCGGCATTAACAGTTACCGCATTAAAATATTTCAAAACGCTTACACGCTTATTTCCCTCTAAAACATAAAATTTATTCATGTATTCATACACTTTGATAGGGTCACGTATTCCCTCATTCATCTGGCTGTCGCTTAAGCTTGCCCATTTTGCTGAAAATTCTGTTCCCCAGTCCAATATCGGCATGAAATTATCTGCAAATGCATTAGTTCTTCCGGCATTGCATGTTCCCACAACAAGACGCAGCGGAATCTGGTCTATTCCAAGACTTACCTCTGAGTCAATGTGTGATTCATCTACAATATTTTCAAGCACAGGAAGGTACGGATATCTTCCTGCATTGACACAGGCATGATATTCTCTTTTTCCAATTTTTGACGCACTCATGTAATCCTGAACCGACATAGTCTCCTCCATTTCTGCTGCAATTTACAGCACAATAATCTTTTTCTCTTTCCATTTTCTTTCCTACACCTTAAAATTACCACAATGTCCGTTAAATGTCTATTTTTATTCTCTGTACAACTGATTCGGTTTTATCCTTCTCCTTGCAGAACGCAAGCACGGCAATCTCAGCTGCTTCTTTTGACATGCAAAGCTTCTTTAACATCTGCTTATCACTTTCAGTCTCCATACCTGCACAATAACGCTTTACTATGCCGTTAAAGGTCTTAAACAAATGCATTAATTCCCTGTATTCATATTCTCTGTCTAAAACGCTTTTTCCCGACACTTCAATTTCACGCTGCACTGTTGCAATAACCTGCATTGATACTCTAAGCTCTCCTGTAAT
>JAGAJD010000091.1 GCA_017626275.1 Lachnospira sp. | reverse complement strand
GATATTAAGTATTAAACTTATACCTCGAAGATTAAATCACCGTATGATGGGAATGGCCAGTATTCCTTATCAACTATCATTTCAAGTTTATCAGCAGGAGCTCTTAAAGCGTCCATAGCAGTCTTTACAGTATCCCTGAAGAACTTAGCCTGTTCTGAAACTTCTGAAATCTCAGCAGCCTCAGTAACAACTTCCTCGAGCTTTGTAAGACCTGATTTCATGTCTTTTAAGTAGCCTGTTACTGTGTCAAGAAGCTCTTTCTGAATAGAAGCATCAGCACCTGCCTCAGAAACTGTAAGAACAGAATTAGCAAGCTCTGTTGTATAAGAGATAACAGCCGGAATAATCTGCTTTCCAGCAATATCTATCATTGCTTTTGCTTCGATGTTAATTGCCTTTGCGTAAGCTTCATATTTAATCTCGGCTCTTGATTTTAACTCTGCCTCAGTAAATACACCGAAAGATTCAAATAATGAGATAGCCTTAGGTGTTGTAAGTGCAGGAATTGCATCTACCATAGATGGGATATTTGGAAGACCTCTTCTTTCAGCTTCTGCAATCCAGTCATCTGTATATCCGTTACCGTTAAATACTATTCTGTGATGATCAGTGAATAACTTCTTAATCATGTCATGGCAAGCCATGTCAAAGTTTTCAGCACCTTCAAGCTCATCAGCAATTTCCTTAAAGCTTTCTGCTGCGATTGTATTTAATACAACATTTGCAGGAGCGATAGAGTCTGAAGAACCAACCATACGGAACTCAAACTTATTACCTGTGAAAGCGAATGGTGATGTTCTGTTTCTGTCAGTAGCATCTTTATTTAAATCAGGAAGTGCGGAAGCACCAGTCTTTAATTTACCCTTCTGGATAGAGCTTGTAGCATCGCCCTTATCAATCAACTGCATTACAACGTCTTCAAGCTGCTCTCCCAAGAACATGGAAATAACAGCAGGAGGAGCCTCGTTAGCACCAAGTCTGTGGTCATTACCTACGCATGAAGCAGATTCACGAAGAAGGTCAGCATGTGTATCAACAGCTTTCATAACAGCACCAAGTACTAATAAGAACTGGATATTCTCATGAGGTGTCTTGCCCGGATCAAGAAGGTTGATACCGTCATCTGTTGTGATAGACCAGTTGTTATGTTTACCTGAACCGTTTACACCGGCGAAAGGCTTCTCATGAAGCAGGCATACAAGACCATGTCTGTAAGCAACCTTCTTTAAAACCTCCATAGTGACCTGGTTGTTGTCAGTAGCGATATTGCACTGTGCATAGATTGGAGCAAGCTCATGCTGTGCAGGAGCAACTTCGTTATGCTGTGTCTTTGCAGTTACGCCAAGCTTCCAAAGTTCTTTATTTACATCTTTCATAAATGCGCCGATTCTTTCACGAATAGCACCGAAGTAATGATCGTCTAATTCCTGTCCCTTTGGAGGCATTGCACCGAAGAGAGTACGTCCTGAAAAGATTAAATCCTTTCTCTGTAAATATTTTTCTCTGTCCACAAGGAAATATTCCTGTTCTGCACCGACAGAAGGAGTAACCTTTTTAGATGTTGTATTTCCGAATAACTTTAAAATACGAAGAGCCTGCTCGTTTACAGCGTCCATAGAACGAAGCAGTGGTGTCTTCTGGTCAAGAGCTTCTCCTGTATAAGAACAGAAAGCTGTCGGAATACAAAGAGTAGCACCTGTTGCGTCTTCACGAACAAAAGCAGGTGAAGTGCAGTCCCAAGCTGTATATCCTCTTGCTTCAAATGTTGCACGAAGTCCGCCTGAAGGAAATGAGGAAGCATCAGGCTCACCTTTAATCAATTCTTTTCCTGAAAACTCCATTAATACTTTTCCGTGTTCATTTGGAGCGGAAATAAATGAATCATGCTTTTCAGCAGTTGTTCCTGTTAATGGCTGGAACCAGTGTGTATAGTGAGTGGCTCCTTTTTCAATCGCCCAGTCCTTCATGGCATTTGCGATGATATCAGCATCTGCCAAAGATAACTCCTGTGCACCTGTCATTGCTAATTTAAGATTTTTGTAAACGTTCTTTGGTAAACGTTCTTTCATAACAGTGTCGTTAAATACGTTTTCGCCAAAAATATCTGCTACATTGAAAATTTCGCTCATAACTTTCTCTTCCTTCCTTATGGTTAATATTAATTAGTAATAGTAAAACCAAAAAAGGCATTCCAATTTATGTCGATATAAATATGGAACGCCTTTGTTCTACTATTAAATTACCGACAGAACTGTGTTCTGTTCAGCACTCTGTCTTTAAATAAAATAACTCAAAACTCATAATAATGCAAGTTCTTTTTTGCATTTTATTTAAAAATTTAACTAAATTTTGAAAAGAGCAGTAAAACCGCTACTCTAATAAGGCTTCTCCGATATAAGTACCCTGTACTATAAAGCGTTGGTCTGAACCGGGTATATAGGACATACAGGTTGACAGTGTTACAACCTGAGAAACATCTTCAATATTTACACCTGTATCATATATGGATAATGCTTTCATGTTTCCGGCATATTCCTGAAGCGATCCTTTAGTCGAAAAATTAAAGCTGTATGTATCACTTACCGCATCAGTTATGTATGCACTGAATATGCGGTACTGCATAATTTTATTTCCAGTGTATATAAAGAATGAATCATGTCCTTCTGCCATATAAAATGATTCGGATTCATATTTTGGAAGTTGACCAAACATACTTCCGTTGCGCATATTATGTCCGTATATAATGACGTTAGTTGATGAGAGTCCTCCCGTAATCCGATAATCTTCAAAAAGGCAGCCGTTTTTATTGTATGTCTTATCAAATGTGTGGCTTAAGTAAAATTCGTTGTCCGTAGACTGAACGATTGGAAGCCTTAAATCAATAGAGGGAATGTATAGATATCCTACTCCCTCACTGTTAATTGAAAGAAGTTGATTGTGGTCATATACAAACGGAACTTCAATATTCTCCTCTTCCTCAATGGTTACGGAAGTAGAAGATTCCGTATTAAGTACCTGGTTCTGAATATTGTTGTAAATATCATCTCCCTGCTTGTATTCAAGGAAAGCCTTAATCAGCATAAAGGCAGAATAGCAGAATACTGCTATTGCAATAACCAAAATAATGCGCCTTAGCACAGATGAACCTGAACGGCTATTATTATTATTATCTGTTTGATTGTCATTCATGTCAGCAATACCTTATGCTTTATTTGCAGAACCGAAAAGTTCAATCTTTTCACGGACAGTAGCTTTAATTGCCTCAGTACCCGGCGCAAGAAGTTTTCTTGGATCAAAGCCTTTTCCGACCAAGTCTTTGCCTTCTTCAATATACTTTCTTGTAGCGGCAGCAAATGAGAGCTGACATTCAGTATTTACGTTAATCTTTGCAACACCTAAAGAGATTGCCTTCTTAATCATGTCTTCAGGTATTCCGGTACCACCGTGAAGAACGAGAGGCATATCTCCAACCTTCTCCTTTACAGCGGCAAGAGTCTCAAAGCTTAAGCCCGGCCAGTTATCAGGATATTTGCCATGAATATTACCGATTCCGGCTGCAAGCATAGTAACGCCTAAATCAGCGATTGCTTTACATTCATTAGGGTCGGCACATTCGCCCATACCGACAACGCCGTCCTCTTCACCGCCGATTGAACCAACCTCAGCCTCCAATGACATACCCTTTTCATTACAGATGGCAACAAGCTCTTTTGTCTTTTCTACATTCTCGGCAATCGGATAGTGAGAGCCGTCAAAAATAATTGAAGAAAAGCCTGCTTCAATACACTTATAACAGCCGTCATATGTTCCGTGATCAAGATGAAGTGCAACAGGAACAG
>JAGAJD010000090.1 GCA_017626275.1 Lachnospira sp. | reverse complement strand
TTACTGTTTTAAAGGATTGATACATAATGTATCTGTTCGTAAATTGAAAATTCGTAAGAATTTTCAGGGTTGTCTTACTGTTCAGTTATCAAGGTTCTTTTTAGTCTTTCACACTGCTTTCATACGGTGTTTCAAGGCTTTTATTTATCGTGTCGCTCGCGGCGACCTGATTATAATATCACTACCGGATTCCTTTGTCAACAACTTTTTCAACTTTTTTTGACACTTTTTTTGATATCTTTTTTATATCCTCTCTAATGCTTCCCTTGAAAGAATTTTCTTAATATTGCATACAAATAAAATAACTGCCACCGTAACTGATACCAAATCTGACAACGGCTCTGCATAATACACTCCCATTGCACCAAAACATTTTGACAAAATAATTGCAAGCGGAACAAGAAGTATAACCTTTCTTAACATTGCAATAAATAATGAAAGCTTTGCCTGTCCCAATGCAAGAAATGTCGGCTGTATTCCCATCTGAATACCAAAAAACAACATTCCAAACATAAATACAGGCATAACCCTGCACACTAATTGTATTGTATCAGTATCTACCGTAAACATTCCGGCAAAAATTCCCGGAAATGCCATAACGGCAGCTACAAAAATCATAGAAAAGACTGTCGTGACAACAAGCATTTTTTTAATGCACTCTTTTACTCTTTTAAAATTACCGGCACCAAAATTATAACTTATAATAGGCTGCATCCCCTGTGTAAATCCGTTTAGCGGAGTTGAAACTAACTGAAGTACGCTTTGCATAATTGTAAGCGTTCCGATATATAAATCGCCGCCGTAAACCGCAAGCTGATGATTCATAACTACCGTAATAAGACTTTCCGTTGAGCGCATTACAAACGGCGAAATTCCAAGTCCGCATATACTTTTTATAATTTCTTTATCAGGCTTCATAGAGGACAGCCTGATACGAAGAACTGCCTTTTTGCCGACAGTAAGAAATGTCACCACCCATATACAGCTTAAAGCCTGGGAAATTACTGTCGCTATTCCGGCTCCGGCAACTCCCATATTAAACCCATATATCAGAATCGGATCAAGTATAATATTTGTCACCGCTCCGATTAATACGGAAAGCATTGCCGTACCCGAAAACCCCTGCGAAATGATATATGAATTCAGCCCTAATGCGAGTTCCACAAACACAGTTCCGACAAGATATATTCTGATGTAGACGGAAGCATACTGATATGTTGCATCACTTGCACCGAATAAATACAGCACAGGTTCTTCAAAAATATAAAAAAATGCCATAAGACATACGCTAAATATCAACAACAGTGTTACACCGTTTCCCAATATTTTTTCTGCTCTTTTTCTTTCTCCCTTTCCAAGCCATATTGAGGACAACGGCGCGCCGCCGGTTCCAACAAAGGCTGAAAATGCCGAAATTAAAGTAACTATAGGAAATGTAACGCCTACTCCCGTCAATGCATCTACTCCGACTCCCGGAATATGACCTATATAAATTCTGTCCACAATGTTATATAAAACATTAATAATCTGGGCAATAATAGACGGTACTGCCATTTCAAACATCAGGCTGTTCAGATTTTTCTCTGCAAGTTTATTCTCATGCATTTTAATCGACCTTTCCTATTATATACATATTATCCTCTGTAATTTTTTCACATTCCACTTCCACAACCTTATTAATTTTATGCTGCGAAGTATCATCACACGGAATCAGAACACGTACATAATTTGTCGTATACCCTGACGCATAACTTTGGTTATTATAGGATATTACTTCCTCCAATAACACGCTCTGTCTGCTGCCGACAAGACTTTTTCTGTATTCTGCCGACATTTCTTTTTCCAACACAAGAAGTTCGGCACTCCGTTTAGTTTTGACCTTCTCATCAATCTGATTTTCCATGCGGTCGGCAACAGTTCCTTTTCTTCGTGAATACTTAAACACATGCATTTCATAAAAATGCACTTTGCCAAGGAACTGCTTTGTCTGTTCAAATTCTTCCGGCGTCTCACCCGGAAATCCTACTATAACATCTGTCGTAATTGCAGGATTAACATAATATTTTCTAAGAAGATTGCAGCCTGCAAGATATTCTTCTGTGTTATATTTTCGGTTCATTCTCTTTAAGACAGTATCGCAGCCGCTCTGCAGAGATAGGTGAAAATGCGGGCATACCTTTTTCATGCTGCTGATTGCCTGCACAAATTCCTCTGTAATAACACGAGGTTCAAGCGAGCCAAGTCTTATTCTTTCAATGCCGTCAATTTCATTTATTTTTGATACTACTTCAAGAAAGCTTCCTTTATTATTGTCGACACCGTAAGAGGTTAAATGTATTCCTGTCAACACAATTTCTTTATAGCCCTTCGCCGCAAGCTTTTTCACTTCATTTAAAATGTCAGGCAGCTCCCTGCTTCTTATTCTTCCTCTTGTATATGGAATAATGCAGTAAGAACAGAACTGATTACAGCCGTCCTGAATCTTAATGTAAGCTCTCGTATGTTCATTTACCTGTTCAATCTCAAGTTCTTCATAAGGCTGACGAACAGACAAATCTATAATATTTTTATTGGCACAATGGTCTTTCTCATATTGCTCAATCGCTTCAACAATATTGATTTTGCAGTTATTTCCGAGAATAATATCTACCGCCTCGTCTTGCTCTGCTTTCTTTGAGTCTGCCTGAACATAGCAGCCTGCCGCCACAATGATTGCGTCAGGATTCATTTTTTTTGCTTTGTGAAGCATTTGTCTTGATTTTCTGTCGGCGATATTTGTAACCGAACATGTATTAATAATATAAATATCCGCTAAAATATTTTCATCAAAAGGAACTATTCTGTAGCCCGCATTAATAAGCAGTTGTTCCATGGATTCCGCTTCATAAGAATTAACCTTGCAGCCAAGATTATGTATTGCAACTTTCTTCAATTTTTCAACTCCTGTCATGCTGTTTTCGTTTATTTCTTAAAGTAATTACCCCAATATGTATTGACATAATTTTGCCAAATAGATATTATTAGTTATAGAGTAAATATTATTTTTGAGGAGGTATTTCACAATGAAAACCGTTAAAATTTCGTTAAATTCAATAGACAAAGTAAAGTCTTTTGTCAATGATATCACAAAGTTTGATGTTGATTTTGACCTTGTATCAGGAAGATATG
>JAGAJD010000089.1 GCA_017626275.1 Lachnospira sp. | reverse complement strand
CAGCGGTTTTCTCTCAATGCCTGCAAGCCTGCGTCCTGCTGCAGTAAAATTAAATCTTCCTTAATATCACCTTTATTCCGGCTATGGTCTACAAAATAAATTTTTGGAAAAATCTGTCTTATATACTGATTATTCTTGCGGTATCCGTCTTTATAGCGCACAAGTCCGTCTCTGCCATAAACATATTCAAATTGAAGTTCTCCGTCATTAGTATCATTTTCTTTATATGATGGCAGCTTCTGACAGAAATTTTTCTTCCACATATCAAAGCTTTTATAGCTTCCCATAACGCCTTTTCTGTGCATATATTCCAAATCTTCTTTTGCAATCAGCAGGCGCACACCAATATTTATATTTCCCTCATGCTCGTGAAAATCCCTGTCAGATACGGCATAATCTCCCGATACGGCACGAATTGCATCAAGCATTACGGATTTTCCGGCATTATTTCTTCCCACAAAAATAAGTACGTCTTCAATACCCTCAATCGTCAATTCCTGAACCGATTTAAAATTCTTAATATGCAGTCTTGTAATCTTCAAACGGCACTCCATTCCGCCGAATAAACGGCAATGACACAGCGGTTATTTTTTAACCGAAAAACCAAATGTTCCGAGCTTTTCTCCCAGTTCAAAATATTCACCGTGAGAATATGCCACCAGTCCTGCGCTGTTAAGCTCAAATTTTCCCGTCTCATTCATATATTTATCATCAATACGGACTGCCGCAATCTCTGCCATAAACATATCGTGCGTTCCTAACGGAATCACTTCTTTAACCTTACATTCGAGATTTACCGGACTTTCCAAAATTCCCGGTGCTTTAACCTTTTCTGATGTCTGAGGCGTCAGGTTCATCTCTTTAAATTTATCAACATCTCTTCCCGAACGCACTCCACAGAAATCAGCAGCCCTGCACAACTTCTTGGTTGTTAAATTTACTACAAACTCACCTGTCTCTTTAATAATATCATAAGAGTAACGCTCTTTTCTCACTGAAATTGAGAGCATTGCAGGGTCTGAACATATAGTTCCCGCCCATGCAACTGTAATAATATTAGGCTTTTCTCCGTCTCTTTGGCAGCTGACCATCACTGCCGGAACAGGATAAAGCATATTTCCCGGTTTCCATATCTGTTTTGCCATTTTCTTTTCTTCCTTTCCTGACTGTTATTTTTTTGTTATAACATTAAAAATATTGGATATACTATACATTATTACCATTACTATGAATCGGAGGTTTTTATGAATACTGCGTATCTTACCAAATCACCGTCAAAATCACTGACAGGACTTAGGATTTTTACGGTACTCTCCTTTTTGGCTTCAGGCTTTCTGGGTACTGTATGCCATTTTGCGTATGACTACTTTGGTAAAAATGTAATGCTTGCGCCTTTTGTTCCTGTAAATGAATCAACGTGGGAGCATTTAAAATTATTATTTTTCCCGGTTCTTATATGCCTTATCATGGGAATCTTCTTAGGCTTCTGCCAAAGTCCGTCAACACACCCGTCGGACCGCAGCAGACATTCGTTTGCCGCATGTTATCTTGACGGCGCAGCTTTCGGTCTTATCGGCGGAATGCTCTCAATCGTTGTGCTGTTCTATACGATAAACGGCTTTCTCGGCTTTAATATTGACTGGATAAATATTGCAATATTTTATATAAGCACTGCCTACGCTTATTACACGTTCTACCGATATGCCTCAAAACCATACTACAATACATTTTCTTATAACGAAAAAAATGCAGCCACCCCACTCTGGGTTCCTATTACCGTGATTACCGTAACAGCCGTTTTGTTTGCAGTATTTACATTTTATACGCCAAAAATCGGGCTGTTTCGTGACCCACAGACAGGCAGCTATGGATTAACCAATGGTCTTTTGCATATGTAATGATACCCCTCCAAAACTATTGCGCCGTGATCTGCCGCTAACAGGCTCGTATCCTCAACATAATAATTTTTATTTTGAAGCACAGCATGCCCGTTCCACTTAACGCCTACCGTCGTGTCAGTTCTTACATTATTAGATGTACAATTAAGAATAAGCCTGTGCTTCTCATAACAAAGCCCGTTTTCGGATTCCTTTTGCTCCAATAACTCATCGCTTATATCAAACCAGCCCGAATCACTTGCATCATCGCCCGCCTGCGCTCTAAGGCTTCCCTCCGGCACAAGTGCAACGTATGCCGTCGTAATAATTCTTGTACGGGGATCACGGTCATAAGCACCATAGCTTTTAAGCTGCTCTGCCTCTATATTATCAATCCCTGTCTCTTCCTTAAGCTCACGGAGTGCAGCATCAGCTATATCCTCCTTAAATTCCACAAAGCCTCCCGGCAGCGCCCACCAGCCGATGCTTGGGTGGTTTCCCCTTTTTATCAGCAGCACCTTTGTAACCTGCTTTACGCCCGCCTCTTCTTTATACGCAAACACAAGCGTATCTACTGTATTGCAGGGATTCTGATATTTATTCGGATCATATTTTTTTAAAAATGTAACTAAATCGTCACCAGCTTTATTAACCTCTCCCGTTCCCGAAAAATTTTTCACTGCTTCTTCTTCATTAAGATACATACTTGCTTCCTTTCTTAAAAGTTCTTCGCTTGCTTTCCTTAAAGAACCTGTCCAACACCTCACATACGCTGCAAAATTTATCTGTCATAACAATAACGTATGTTTCTTTATATTTTGGCAGCGTTACCGTCAGCGGAAACATATGCTTTGATATCATATCTCCCTCTTTTCGTGTAATCGGGAAATTGCTTCTGGCATTTTTAAGCGCCTTTGTAGGGTGTTCAAAGCCATGCTGTCTCTCTCCCTTTGCCGGCTTGCGTCCATGCCAGTCATATAAAAATAAATCATGCAGAAGCCCTGCTTTTACCGCCGCAGTTGTATCCCAACCTAACCTTTTACATATCAGATAATTATAATATGACACATGTACTGAATGTTCAAAACAATTCGTATGACTGTGATGATTAAACTGCTTCATTTTTTGTACTACGGGAGCAGACACAATTTCTCCTGCAACCTTTGTATACTCCTGCCCCGATTTATCTCTTAAATGATGTTTTTTCTTTATAGTTGCAACAGCCCTCTCTATTCCTGTCGTGTATTCAGGCTTTTTAATATATTTCTTATATGCTCTTCTTCTGCTGCATGTTCCTCCATTGCAGATGTTCGACATAATATCCTCCATTCTTACAATCTGACTTTATTTTCAATATTTACATATATTATACACCATGAATTACTTTTTCACACCTATATTTGGACAAATTATACTTACTGTTTACACTTGTATGTTTTCCTTAAATATGGTATTATACTTTTATAATAATTCGTGGAACATACTTTAAAAAGAATACACAGACTTCTAATTGAAATGGTCATTTTCTGCCCTTTCAAGGTTTGTGTTTCACCACGGTTATATTACCGCAACAGCGGAGGAATGGAGGATTTTATGGTTGGAAATGTAATCGTTGGTCAGTCTGGTGGTCCAACATCGGTAATTAACTCAAGTTTAGCAGGTGTTGTAAAGACAGCCAGAGACAGAGGGGCTCAGAAGGTATATGGTATGCTTCATGGTATCAAAGGACTTCTCGACGGTCAGTATGTAGACCTTTCCGTAAAGATTAATTCTGATATGTCTATCGACCTTTTAAAGAGAACACCTTCTTCTTACCTTGGCTCATGCCGTTATAAGCTCCCGGAGGTTAATGAAGATAAGACTGTATTCGAGAAAATCTTCAAGACACTCGATGAATTGAATGTAAAGTACTTTTTCTATATTGGCGGTAATGATTCAATGGATACAATTAAGAAATTATCTGATTATGCTGCCGTAGTGAACAGCGACATCAAGTTCATGGGTGTTCCTAAGACAATCGACAATGACCTTGCTGTAACAGACCACACTCCGGGCTACGGAAGTGCAGCGAAGTATATTGCCGCAACTATGAAAGAGATTATCCGTGACGGTCTTGTATATGATTATCCTACAATTACGATTGTGGAAATCATGGGACGTAACGCAGGCTGGCTTACTGCTGCCGCTGCCCTTGCCAAAGGTGAGGACTGCGAGGGTGTTGATATGATTTATCTTCCTGAGAAGGTATTTGATATTGACAAATTTATGGCACGTGTAAAAGAGATGAGCGCAAAAGGCAAGTCTATGGTAATTGCCGTTTCTGAAGGTATCAAAGTTGCTGACGGCAGATATGTATTTGAATTATCTGACCATGTAGAATTTGTCGATGCATTCGGTCACAAGCAGTTATCAGGTTCTGCCAAGTTCCTCGCCAATAAGATTGGTGCTGAGCTTGGTATAAAGACGAGAGCCGTTGAGCTTTCAACAATGCAGCGTTGTGCCGCACATATGACTTCACGTACAGATATCACCGAAGCATTTAATGTTGGTGGTGCTGCTGTCAAAGCTGCTTTTGAAGGTCAGACAGGACAGGTTGTCGTATTAAAGAGAATTTCAGATGATCCGTATATGTGCATTACAGAGACTCATGATGTTCATGATATCGCTAATGTAGAAAAGAAGATTCCTTTAGAATGGATTACAGACGACGATTATGTAACTGAAGATTTAATTCATTACATGAGACCTCTGATTCAGGCTGAGCTTTCACCTATTATGGTTGACGGTCTTCCAAGACATCTGAATGTGAACTTCTAATTTTAGTACATAGCATTTTAGATAATCACACGAAAAAGGTGAGTTTTTGCTTGACAGACATTGTCATGCAAAAACCCACCTTTTAAATTTATCCTTTCATTTTAACAATGCTCAAATCTTCATTATTTATTTTTGTGTACTCCACAATTCCCTCTTTATCAAGACGACGGCGAAGTATTGGCCCTACTGCCGCACTGAAAAATTTGCCAATCCACATTCCCGCAAATGCAATTACAGGTTTGTTATACCACCTGTCAATGAAAAATCCGCTTACAATTGCCATAAGAATAAATCCTACAAGATATCCACCCGTAGGTCCAACAAGCTTCTGTACACCTGATGAAAAATTGGAAAATACGGGTACTCCGCACATTCCAAGAAGAAGATATATAAGGTAACTGATAACTGCCCTTCTCGTTCCTGCCACATAAATAACAAAATATACCGCAAGATTAGTAAGCGATATCGGAACTGCCGTGAACGGGAGATTAATTAACAACGGCCCTAATGCACATATTAAAGCCGCCATCGCACCAATATTATCAACCCTGTATTTGAGCAAAGTTTACATTTGTGCAAAAATTTTTATATTGAACAGCTTGCCATTGAAATGAATATCTATTACAATCGTAACAGCATATTTGCTTTATAACACTGAATGAGAATGGAGACTATAATGAGATTTGTAATACAGCGTGTCAACCACGCAAATGTAACCGTAGACGGTAATGTAATCGGAAGCATTGGAAAAGGACTTCTCGTGCTGTTTGGAGCAGGTGAAGGCGATGATGAGAGTATGCTTCCAAAATTTGCAGATAAAATTGCCAAGATGCGCATTTTTCACGATGAAAATGATAAAATCAACCTTTCTTTACAGGATATTGACGGTGAAATGCTTGTTGTCAGCCAGTTCACGCTTTATGCCGACTGCCGGAAGGGAAACCGTCCAAGCTTTTTTGACGCCTTAGAGCCGCAGGCTGCCAATGAACTTTATGAAAAATTTGTTGCATTATGCCGTGAAAGGGTTCGCAAAGTTGAGACCGGAAGCTTCGGTGCTTATATGAAGGTTGACCTTGAAAATGACGGGCCTTTTACAATCGTACTTGACAGCCGTGACATGAAGTAACCTCCGAAAGCGTTACAAGTCACCCTATTAAATGCCGCTATTGCGGCGGAACGGAGAATATAATGTTTCGATTATGGTGTAAAATTTTTGATGACAGCGGACATCTTTTAAAAGATACCGTTGTAGAAAATGATGATATATCTCTTAACCGTACCAGAAAAATTTTTGACGGCATACGAAGTGCCTGCTATACATTTGACCTCGGAGAACCTATCTGGCTCGACTCAAATGTTGAGACCTTTAAACGCCATTCCAAAGTGCGTTTTTATCAGGATAATTTTATTGAGC
Organism: Lachnospira sp.; assembly: GCA_017626275.1. Lineage (GTDB taxonomy): Bacteria > Bacillota > Clostridia > Lachnospirales > Lachnospiraceae > Lachnospira. The sequence continues at coordinate 885 of JAGAJD010000089.1, read as the reverse complement.
ATATAGATTTTTCATATATGGAAATTCAGGTAATTGAAGAGGACTGACATATTTAAAACAGGCGGCATTAAAATGTGCCGCCCTTTTTAATCCTTTCCTGCCGTATCTTATACAGCTACACATTGTTGCGCTTTTCTCCTGCAAGAAATGACTTAATATTTTCATATACCTCGTCAATAAGCCTTGTACGTGCCTCAACCGTTGCCCAGGCAATGTGAGGAGTTATAATAAGCCTGCCGCTGTCCTTAATACTATTAAGCGGATTATCTGCCTCTATCGGCTCTTTTGTCAGCACATCAAGTCCTGCTGCCGCTATCTGCCCATCTTTAAGCGCCCTTACCAAATCCTCATCTTTTACTATCGGTCCGCGCCCTACATTAATAAGAACAGCCGAATTTTTCATTTTAGCAAATGCGTCATAATCCATAAGCCCTTCTGTCTTATCATTAAGCGGTGCATGAATTGATAAAATATCAGACTGTGCAAGCAATTCATCAAATTCCACTCTCTCGTAAGGCGTGTCATACGTCCTGCCGCTCGCTGAATAATAAATAACACGGCACCCAAAGGCTTTTGCAACATCAGCTACGCCCCTTCCGATAGCTCCAAGCCCTATAATTCCCCATGTCATACCTGCAAGCTCATGAAATTTCCTGTCAAAATGTGTAAATGACGGACATTTTACATATTCTTCCGATTTTACATAGTTGTCATAATAGCTTAACTGCTCAAGCAGATAAAAACACAGTGCAAATGTGTGCTGCACAACTGACTGTGTGGAATAGCCTGCCACATTGGCAACCGTAATGTTATGTGCTTTAGCATAAGAAATGTCTATATTATTGTATCCCGTTGCCGTCTCCGCAATCATTTTGACCGCCGGTG
>JAGAJD010000088.1 GCA_017626275.1 Lachnospira sp. | reverse complement strand
CACGCTTAAAGACTGTGTAACCTGTATTAACACAGTATACACCTTTTAATCTGCTCATCTGACCGACAACATATCTGTCCGAGGAGTCAAGCTTTACAATTATACAGCCCTTTTCAAAATCTTTTGTGCTTACATAGTAATCTGTTTCAGTTGCATTATAGACATCAGCCTCAACAAATTGTGTTACAAGCTGTCCATAATTATCGTATTTCTCACATATAAAGCCGTAAGAATTGCTGTTTCCGCCAATCGTTATGTATTCCTTCGGAATTGTGTAAAAATCACATTCCGTAACTGACGAAACGGGAATTTTTAAACCGGATTTAGATGTCGTAACAAGCTCAATATCCAGAAAACGCTCTGATGCATACCGTATCATGTATTCATCAAGCGTGAGCTTTCCATAAATTTCACCGTCTCTGTTAATCAGTGAAAAACCTGCCGTTGCCGTAATATTATCTTTTTTAATTCTGACAGTTACCGTCGACTTTGAATCAAGATCAAGAAGTTCAACGTCCTTCTTTGATAATTGAATAAGCAGATACCATTCTTCGCTGTTAATCAGCTTATAAGCACTGTTTCCTGCAACAACAAGGTCCTCGGACTTCAGATTATTCTTTGTATACTGATTTTTATCAAAATCAGAAGCTTTAACCGTAGCTTCGCTGATATCTTCATATCCATCAACAGAATATACAACAACTCCTCCGGCTTCCGCCTTCACTGTCTGAAACAGGTTCTGGCTTCCGGTGCTTTCTATAATTGAGTCAAGATTGTCTATAACACTCTGATTCATTGATTCAAGTACTGTACAATTTATATCTGTTTTTAAATCATATAAATTGGAAAAATTGCCGCCGTCATAACTCGTTTTAAAATGATTCAGTGCCGATTTAATATCGGCAAGGCTCTCTGATGACAGCGAATTTTCCCCTGCTGAATTATACTGTGCCAGAATTTCCGAAACTCTTCCTGTTTCGTCTACCGTGTATACAATATCGCCGCTTTTTATACGTGTATTTTCACGATGGTAATAATTAATATTCCCAGAATACATGGAATTATATACAGATTCATTTCTTACCGCAATACCTGTATAGGAAGTGTTGGTCGCCAATGAACCTGCTTCCACCAGATATGTCTGAACCTTTGACTTAGAAAGATACATTGCGACAAAACAAATAACATAAATAATAACAATTCCAAAAATAAGTCCTGCCGCCTTTGGTTTTCGACGATATTTTACGACTTTATTATTTTGTCCCGCCATGTATTCCTCACTTTCCTGTAATTTCATATTAATTCTGCCGCTTGGCAAAATTAAAATTGAAACATTTACCAAAATATTTTTTATAATAACAGCCACAATAATACCAGCACGACAAATAAGGAGGTCAGTCATGAATTCAAAATGCTTTGATTACACAGCTTTGACGATTGTAATTATCGGTGCAATCAACTGGGGATTAATTGGTTTCTTTAACTTTAATCTCGTTTCTTTCCTTTTTGGACAGTTTAGCTGGTTAAGCCGTATTATTTATGCAATTGTCGGACTCTGCGGCATCTATCTTGTAAGTGCTTATGGACGAATTACCGACATGGGACATGAGTCCGTATAAATTACTATCATCAGATAGAATATAAAAATGACCAGTCCTCAATTTTTAAAAGCAACAGCTATGCGGACTGGTCGTACTTTTATACACTGCTTTTGATGATTTACTGATATATTTCACGCCATTCCATATCGCCGCGCTCCAACGACTTTATCAGCAGTTCTGCCGTCGCAAGATTCGTAGCCAAAGGAATATTATACATATCACAAAGCTTGCATATATTATCAGGATCCGGCTCATGTGCAAGCGGATTTACAGCTTCACGCAAAAATATAACCAAATCAATCTGATTATGTTCTATCTGCGCACATAACTGCTGATCCCCTCCAAGATGTCCTGTCAGGAACTTGTGAATTGAGAGATTGGTAACCTCTTCAATAAGTCGTCCCGTTGTCCCGGTCGCAAACAACTGGTTCTTATTCAATATTCCCCTATATGCAATGCAGAAATTCTGCATAAGCTTCTTTTTTGAATCATGTGCAATTAAACCAATGTTCATAGGTACCCTCCATATTCGTTCTTATTTTTCAGATATTTGGGTCCGACTTTATCCTCTAAAATCTTCAGCAAATATTTCATCATCTCTTTCCACAGTTCTTTGCAGACTAATGTTTAAAACAACACCCATTGAAATGTACAAAGTCACTAAAGAAGTCAGTCCATAACTAAAAAATGGCAATGGCAGACCTGTATTTGGCATAAGCTGTGTAACAACGCATATATTAATAGTACTTTGAAAAGCAATATACGCCGCCACCCCACAGCATATCAGCCGCCCGACAAAATCTTTCGCCCTTATAGCTGCAATTATACACTCAATCACTATCCATGACAATAGTAAAATAGCCATACAACAGCCCACAAAGCCAAGCTCCTCACCAAGCACCGCAAAAATAAAATCAGTATGTCCCTCTGCAATATAATTGGCATTTTTTAAAGATGACGGATCATCATTATTTAATCCTTTTCCTGTCAGTCTGCCTGAACCGATAGCCTGTACAGAATAATCCTGCTGATAAGTTCCGTCAGAATAATTTTCCGGCTCAATAAATGCCATAATACGGTTTCTCTGATAATCCTCCAACAGCTTCTGGTCGGGATTACTGATATACACAGCCAGTCCGACAACAACAGGCACAATACACAGCAATGCTATTCCAATAATACGATAGCTTAATCCTGCACAGAATATAATTGTAAAAAGAGTGAGTGCTATTAAAATAGTTGTTGATAAATCCGGCTGTGTAACAACAAGTGCCATTGGAATCAACAATAACACTCCGATAACAACAAGAAATTTCCATGTATTAAGTTGTTCCTTATACAGTGAAATAAGCTTTGCCGTAAACATAATCAATATAATCTTTGTAAGCTCTGACGGCTGAAAACGAAAGCCCTTAATATCCAGCCATCTTTTAGCTCCGTTGCTTTCATCTCCCGAAAATCTCACTAAAAGAAGCAGGATAATATTAAAGACATATACCAGCCAATAGAATCTTAGCAGCCAGTTGTAATTAATAAAAGAAACAACAAACATGACAAATAATGACAACGCCAGGCCCATACACTGTTTTAATGTTTTTGTCGGGTCAGCACTGTTAATCACAGCTATTCCAAAAACAGATGTGACAACAAGCACTATTACAAGTCTTATATTGTATGAACGAAGCTGATATTTTTTAAACATAGCTCTCCTTATTCAGACGCTTAAAATGCAATTTATTACTTATCACTGTTTCTTATATCCTTGATAGGTATATTTGCAAACAATGCCGGAACAGAGCCGTTATTAGAATCTGATTCTGTCGATGTAATCTGTATATCCAGCCCTTCTGCGTCTATCACCATATATTTTGATATTACTTTAATAATATCATTCTTAATCATTTCCATAACCTCCGGCGAGCAGTTTGCTCTGTCGGATACTAATAAAAGCTTAAGTCTGTCTTTTGCAACATCACCTGAGCCTTTTTTCTTAAATAAATCTAACAAGCTCATTTACATGCCTCCTATGGCCTTTCTCACTTTTTCTCCCCTTTGAATAATGAAGAAAGTTTCTTAAAGAAACCGCCCTTTCCATTCAAATCAAGAAACGGTACTTCTTCTCCAATAATTCTGTGGCAGATATTCATATATGCCTGTCCTGCCATTGTTCCGTCACCTACAAGAGGCTGTCCTTTATTTGTAGCAACTACAATATTTTCATCATCAGGAACTGCTCCGATAACATTTAACTGCAAAATGTCATTAACATCTTCAATAGACATCATATCACCACGGTTTACCATGTCCATACGGATTCTGTTTACAATCAGATCCTCATGATCCTTTAATCCGTGTGCGTCAAGAAGTCCGACTATTCTGTCAGCATCTCTGATAGCTGATACCTCCGGTGTAGTGACAACAAGCGCTCTGTCAGCCCCTGCTATGGCATTCTGGAAGCCCTGCTCAATTCCTGCCGGACAGTCAAGAATAATATAATCAAATTCTTCCGGATCATTTTTTAAGTCGTCCAATAACTTAATCATCTGCTCTGGTGTAACTGCTGATTTATCTCTTGTCTGGGCTGTCGGAAGCAGATATAACTTAGGACATCTCTTATCTGTAATTAATGCCTGCTTTACACGGCAGTTGCCCTCTATTACGTCTACAAGATTGTATACAATTCTGTTTTCCAGTCCAAGTACTACATCTAAGTTTCTAAGACCTGTATCGGTATCAATCATTACAACTTTTTTACCAAGTTTAGCCAGTCCCGTACCGATATTGGCTGTTGTTGTTGTCTTACCAACGCCTCCCTTACCGGATGTAACAACGATTACTTCACTCATTTTCTTTCCTCCAAAACTTTATCAATATTCTACTATTATGCAAATTTTTTTTCATGAAATCAATACTTTTTCACGAATTTATTCGAATATCCTCAAGAACTTCCTGACCTAAGTCTTCTATGTATATATTGCCGTCATCTACATACGCAATCTTTGGTTCTATTCCCTTGCTCTTCTTTTTAGGCGCCGCATCAGAGCTTCTTGCAATCACCTCGCCAATCTTAATCTGCATAGGATTCATCTCTAATGCCACAACAAAGCAGTCCTCATTTCCGTTTGCCCCTGCAAACACATTACCACGCAGGCTTCCGAGAATAACGACATTGCCTGTCGCAATAATTCTTCCGCCGGGATTTACATCTCCCAATACGACAATGCTGCCCTCCGTTTCAAGAACCTGTCCCGATCTTAATGTTCCCTTATAAAACTGTCCGTCATTTGCCGGGCTTTCAGCTTCTTTTTTACCGGCAGCACTGTCAACCGCCTGCTTAAATTTAATATCCTGCTCTTCATTGTTGTCTATAACACAGATAATATTCAGATTGGAAACCTTTGAAATAATTTCAAGAACTTCCTTCTGCTCTTCAGTAGACAACTCTCTTCCCTCAAAGGCCAATGCCATATCTGCATTTCCAAAGAATTTTGCCGAAGCCTTAAATCTTTCTTCAATCTGTTCCTTTAACACTTCAAACTCTGCTTTAGCATCAAGTACAACAACAATTCCATGCTTATTGCCTTTAATAACAACTGACTGATTCACTTTTTTCTCTCCTCAATTCACATATTTTCGTTACTTCTTATTCATTCCCTTCATAACCTTTTCCTGCTTTACCTGGGATATAAATTGAAATATATCTCATAAATATCCGCAGCAACCTCAGTAGCTCTTGTTGAATCGTATCCGTTAGGGAGCGATATTGCCATAGCAATCTCAGGATCCTCGTATGGTGCATATGTTATAATTCTGGCATGGTCAGGCTCAGTAGTTTTTTCCTGTGCCGTACCTGTCTTTGCAGCTATTGTAAGCCCCGGAACTCTCAAAGCCGGATAAATATCAGCCGCCAGCTTCATTCCGGTATGCACTTCATTCCATATTGAAGGACTTACCTCTACAACATTATTTATATCGAGTTCTTTTTCGACAAGTACATTTCCCTCATAATCCGTTATCTTATCAATCAGTGTCAGATTGTAACATGTTCCCGATGTCGTTATAGTCGTTACGTATCTCGCAAGATTCAGACAGCTATACGCATGATTTCCCTGACCGATAGCGGAAGCTATCGCATTGACTGACGATGCATGTGGTGTTTCTTCATAAATTTCAATTCCCGCCTTAGTAGCAAGTCCAAGTTCCTCTGCATACTGGCGCATTACATTAGTAGCATAAGTACTGTTATATGTGCCGTCCTTACTGAATGCAAGCTTATATCCCACATTATAAAAGAAAACATTGCATGAATCCCTTATTGCCGTTGTAACATTATCAACACCATGTCCTGAAAGTTTCCAGCATTTTGGAGACGGTGTAACATCAGTAAATATACCTGTACAGTTATAGGTTGTAGATGTTGTAATAATACCGGTATCAAGCCCCATAATTGAAGTACATATTTTATATGTTGATCCCGGTGCTGACTGAGATTGCGTTGCCCAGTTGTACAGCGGTTTTGATTTATCATTACTTAATTTTTTATAGTATTGTGCATCAACAGTTCCCGACATCTTGTTATTGTCATAGCTTGGATACGAAACAAGCGCAAGAATATCTCCGTTGTCAGGATCCGTAATTACACATGAACCTGAACATGGCTGCAATGCCAGTTCTCCAGGTGTAATCATCTTGCTTTCAATCGCATTATACATAAAATCATATGGCGAAATTGTTCCTGAAGAAAGAGCCGCATATGCACTATCATCTTTCAGATATCCCTGTTCAAAAAGAAGCATACATATCTGACGACCTGTAATCTGACCGCTCTGTATCATATACTTATACATTTTCTTGTAAAAGTCAGTATCCGCCCCTAAATTTGAAAGAATATAATCAACAAGAAGCGAATATGATTCCTGTAAGCTGGTATAAGACTGCGATGTTAATACAGTCATATCAATCCAGCCCTGTGAAATTCCCTCTGTAAGCAGTTCTTTTAAGCTTACCGTATCGCTGTCTTTCCATTCTTTATAGACATCATTTGAGGTGTCTATCAAATTTTTATTCAAAACGCCGTCTGACAAAAGCATTTCATATATATACCATATATAATTCTTCTGTTCTTCCGAAAGTCTGCCATACGGCGTGTTGTATTCCATAAGCTCCGCTTCAAGCCAGTTCATAACACTTTCCTGCTTTGACAGAAACTCGCTGTACACACTCTGCTCATTTGAAGTTTCACCTGATGCAATTCCCGATAACGATATAAGATTGTTATCAATAAGTGCAAAATATACTTCTTTAATTGTAATATAAATATCAGAAATACTTCCCGATGAATTATATGTGTACTTTGTATCACTGCTTGTCATATTTGTAAGAATAATTCCAACAAGCTTATCCTCTATCGCATGATATATCTGCTTCTGCAAATTTACATCTATTGTAAGATATACGTCATGCCCCGCTGTTGCATCAGTCTCCTCTATAACCTCTGTGATTCTTCCAACCGTATCAACATATACCTCTCTTGAACCCTTTTCCCCTGCAAGCTCAAGTTCCAATGCCTCTTCAATTCCTGTTTTTCCTACAACATCATTTGCTTCATATGAATCATTTTCCGACTTCAACTGTTCAAGCTCGGTCTCTGAAACTGTTCCCGTATATCCGATAATCTGTGAACAGTAGATACTGTCCACATATCTTCTGACATACTTTTCCTCAACATCAACTCCCACAAGCTCGTCTGAATTTTCCAATATCGCTGCAACAGTCTCATCTGACACTTCATTGGCTATCGTAAATGAAAGATATCTGTTATAAGAATTAGCTGACATCAAAACACGAAGACTTAATATCTCAAGCGTATGCTCAGGTGTATACTGTCCCTCAGAAATTCCGTATCTGTCACACAGATATTGCATCATATCGTTGGCAGTTGCATTCTTCTGCTCATCTGTAAGCTTATCAACAGAAGTTACTCCGTAAACATCTCTCTTAAATCTTAAAACTGCTGCATTGGAAACATTAAACTCATACATTCCATCTCAAATATAGCCTATTTTAAAATCCGTGGAATATTTGTCGCCTTTCTCTTCTATAATCTCTAATGTACGGTTAATTGCATGATTAACAGTTTCATTTTTGATATCTGTCGCTTTTTTTCCATCTTTATCCTTATATGTACCGCTGTCGCTTATTGTAACGGCATAAGCCAGTTCATTGTAAGCTAAAAGTACGCCGTTTCTGTCAAATATTCTTCCGCGTGTAGCAGAAACACTCATGTCCTTTTTAATGGAATCTGTTAAATCTGTAACATATGACTCTCCATTGATTATCTGAAGTGTAAACAAGCGGTTAATCAGTATTACAGTAATCATGACAAAAACCAGTATTAATGGAAACAGTCTTGACTTAAATAAACTGACAACATACTCAAATATTTCTCTAATCAACTTTACTCATTCTCCTTTTATTTCGTGGCTCCAGTTTTTTGTTTAAAAATGCAACCGGCTTATATACAATAACTGCAATCAGAAGCGTGTATACAATCTCCGGCAATATAAATCGTGATATATAGTACATTACATTTAAACGGTTGTGCAAAAGAAAATTACCGATATATGACAAAAATCCAAAGCTGAAATTTCCTGCCAATAAAAGTCCTAAAGGAATTAACATTTCTGTTTCTTCATATTTCTGATAAAACACTCCTGAAAAATATCCTATGTATACAAATACAAGGGAAGAGAACCCAAAAAGTCCCGAAAAAAATATGTCATACATAAATCCGGCAAAGAAACCAACAAACATTCCCTCATTTTTTCCATGAAGAAATCCAAACAATACCGGAAGAATAATTAGAAGATTAGGTTTAATCCCCCCGATTTCAATAACGCTTCCGAGCGTTACCTGTAAAAGATAAAACGCCAGTATTAAAATCAGTTCTCCTGCTTTTCTTTTCATAATCCAATTACATACCTTTCCAAAAGCTGCTTAATGTGATTCTTTCTTTTCAGTAATAATTAAAACCTCCTGCAAATGTCCAAAATCAACTGCCGGAACAAGATAACCCGACTGAGTAAGATTATTGGAATCTGCCGTTATATCCTTTGCATATCCGACAAGTATTCCCGGAAGATATTTATCACTGATATTTGAGGTGACAATCTTATCTCCGTTTCTTACCGTAACATTACTGCCAAAGCCCTGCAAATGGATAAGTCCTGTATCCATCAGTTCAATATCGCCTTTTACAATACATGTATCTCCTGTATCAATAAGCATTCCGCTCACATAGCTGTTATCCTCAATCACAGTCTTAACAAGGGCATAATTGCTGCCGACCTCCGATATGATGCCCACAAGCCCTCCGCCTGCTATAACATTCATATCTTTTTCAATTCCGTCGTCACTGCCCTTATCGATTGTAAATGTACTGTACCAGTTATCTGAGGAAGTCCCTATAACTCTGGCGCCAACCTTTGTATATCCGGGATATCTTTCATCTAATTCATAAAGATCCCTTAATCGTGAAAGCTCATATGAGTCCTGTTTTAGCTGATTATTCTCCTCCGTAAGACTGTCAACACATTCCTGTAAGTTTTTGTTTTCTTCAAGAACCCTCGTCATTTCCTGCAGGGTATCATATTTATCAGATACCCACAAGCCTATATAATTCATTCCCTTTTGTACGGGAATAACTACTGCCGATACTGCATTACGCAGAGGTTCCGTAAGTCTGTCCGTAAAAAAACTTGTTGCGATAAACAACAGACAAAGTGCCGACAACCCAATCAAAATATACTTTGAATTCATGAATGAAGAAAATTTTTTTCTCATGATTTATCCTCATTTCTTATATGAATTTCTCAAACTGATTATAAACCTTTTACAGTTTTATTAATCATAGTTTTTATCCTGTGGTGTATATGCTACCCCTGCAAAATCAGGATTGCTTACAACGCCCATTAATCCGCGTACTACGCTCTCTGCCGGGTTTTCCACTATATTGACTGCAAGGTTTGTCTCCTGATGAATAAATTTTTCAAGACTGCGTATATTAGACGTTCCGCCTGATACATATATTCCATTTTTGATAATATCAGCAGCCAGTTCCGGTGGAGTTCTCTCCAGTATAACTTTTATTGAATCCATGATAGAATGTAACGGATCAATAATTGCCGAATAAATCACATCTGATGATATATCAACGCTTACAGGAAGTCCTGAAAGCACATTTCTTCCAAATCCCGGTGCGAATCTTTCTTCATCTTTTACGGCACTTCCAAGCTCCTTTTTTAAGCTTTCTGCTGTCTTGCTTCCGATAATAAGATTATATACTTTTCTTACATAGCTTATAATGCTGTCATCAAGCTTATTTCCGCCAATCTTAACAGACTTGCTTATTACGATTCCGCCGAGAGAAAGCACTGAAATCTCAGTTGTCTCCGCTCCGATATTAACAATCATAATACCTCTTGACTTAGTTACATCAAGTCCTGCACCTATTGCATCAGCAACAGGCTTATCAACGATATAGATATTTTTCGCCTTAACCTTAGAATCTGCTACAAGCTCATAAAATGCTCTCTTCTCAACCTCTGTAACATCAGTAGGAACTGCGATATAAAAATCAGTGTTTCCTGTAAATTTCTTATCATCGTTCATCTTATTAAAGAACTTAAGGAGAAGCGTCTGCATATTTTCAATATCAGCAATTACTCCGAATTTAACAGGAAATGAAACATCTATATGTTCCGGCGCCTTTTCATACATTTCGTATGCCTCATCGCCAAATGCTAAAATGTCTTTCTTATTTGCAACCGCAATAATATTCTTTTCATTAATAATCTTATCTTTATCCTTGCAACACATTTTAAAGTTGCTTGTTCCAATATCTACACCATAAATGTTCTGTGCCATTTTATCAGGCTCCTTTCGTCTACATATATTCTTTTTCTTTAAGGCTTGTATACATGTTATCTCCGATAATAATATGGTCAATTACCTTTATCCCCAGCATTTCGCCTGCTTCTGCAATTCTTCTTGTGACAAGAATATCATTCCGGCTCGGCGTACTGTCGCCGCTTGGGTGATTGTGAAGCAGTATAACCGAAACGGCATTACATCTGAGTGCCTCAATAAACACCTCTCTGGGCGTTACAAGCGAAGCATTCACCGTTCCCACGGAAAGTACCGTATCTGCAATCAGCCTGCATTTGCTGTCAAGCATTGCAAGCACCATATGCTCTTTATCGAGAAGCCGCAAATCCTGCATATAATATGCGGCAACTGCGTCCGGGCGTGTAAAATCCATTCTCTCTCCCGCACTCTGCTTCGCAATTCTTTTGGAAAGCTCACAAATGCATTTAATCTGAACGGCTTTTACCTTTCCCACACCGCGAATCTTTAAAAGCTCCGGTATCGTGATACCCGACAAGCCTATAAGACCTTTCCTCGTATGCCCCATCGAAAAAATCCGTTCAGCAAGCTGGATTGAATTCATTCCCGACACGCCTGTCCTTATAATCACTGCCAGAAGCTCCGAATCGGAAAGACTTTCCGCTCCAAACTCCAGACATTTCTCATAAGGTCTTAATGCAGCACCCTCACTTCCATGTATACAACTATTTTTACTTTTCATAATCTGTCCTTTCCGGACAAGCGGATAACCTTATACTATAAGCTTATAAATACTTATAAATTATAATTGCCAGTATCACGCCAATAATACTTGCAACTGTTATTTT
>JAGAJD010000009.1 GCA_017626275.1 Lachnospira sp. | reverse complement strand
CTCCGCATGGGAAAATGCAGTATCAAAGAGGCATATATAAGAATTGAAAATGGCGAGGTGTATGTATGCAATATGAACATAACGCCTTATGAGAAGGGCAACATTTTCAATAAGGATCCGCTTCGTCCCAAAAAGCTTTTGCTGCACAAGTCTGAAATCAATAAGCTTGCAGGACAGGCAGCACAGCAGGGGTATACGATTGTGCCGCTTCAGGTGTATCTTAGCAAAAGCCTTGTCAAAATGGAGATAGGTCTTGCAAGAGGAAAGAAGTTATATGACAAACGTCAGGACATTGCAAAGAAAGACCAGAGGCGTGAGGCAGAAAAGGAATTCAAGGTAAGAAATTTGTATTAAGTATGAATTCAGAAGCCTTATGAAAACGTCTGATTCAGATATCAGTTCAGAAAATCAGCTCAGAAAATCAGTTCAGAAAATCAGTTCAGAAGAGCAATCTGCTCATGTGAGAGCAAAAGCGACTTGGCGCATATGTCATTGTTGGAATATACACCAATGGCAGCAAACTTTGTTGCCTTGCCGGCATGGGCGATTGCCGCATCGTGGTTACCTTTGTCAGCAAGCTCTTTAGCATACTCGTAATTGCTTCGGGCGGTAAGTGCACAGTATTCATCATATAATAAAGAATCCTCGGGCAGGTTAATTGCCTCAAGACCATCGGCAACCTTGCTGTAACATTTTTCATTCAGAAGCTTCTTATAAAGACTCAGGCGGTTGAGCATCTCAATATCGGCAGAAAAATTCTTTCCGGTATCATCCGGTGAAACACAGTCATTGTAAAAACCTTCCCGGTTATCGGATACAGGCATCTCTTCAATGTTGATATGTAAATCAAGTATTTCCGCAAGATACTGTAATGTACGCATGGAAGGCGAAGCCAGTCCGTTCTCAATCTGACTGAGCATATTGCGTGTAATGAAATCCCCGACAACTTCGCTCTGTGTCATCTTCTTTGAAATGCGGGCTTCTTTTATTAATTTTCCAAGTTCAGCGTTATTCATACAGTCTCCTTTCAGTTGTCTATAGGTTACAAATAAATATAAAAGGTAAATAATATTTACAATGAGATATTATCATTGATGAGGAGAAAAATCAAGTAGTATTTTCAAGTAGTATTTGACAAATAAGGCAATGATGATATAATGAAAGTAAATAAAATTTACATATTGTATGACGATATCTTACTAACTTTACTAACAGTAGCGAGAGGTTAATTCGCAGAAAAGGGGAAGCTATGACAGAATGGTGGAATGCATTGGATTTATTTCAGAAAGTGCTTTATTGTATTGCTGTACCTTCTACTTTGGTGCTGATTATTCAGACGATACTTGTGCTTTGCGGAATTGGCGAAGGCGGAGAAGGGGTTAATTACAGTGACACGTCGGGAATTGATTTTGACGGTGATGTTACGGCCGGCGGAATGGATGCATCTAATCCGGGCGACATTACAGGAGCTCATGACTTTGGGGATGCAGGTACGGATTCGGTAAGCCATGAGGGAACCAGTCCTGCAGATGCCGGCACAATGAGAATGTTTACCATGCAGACAGTTATGGCATTCTTGTGTGTGTTTGGCTGGACAACGATTGTAGGGTACAGTTCGGGCAGCAGTTCATGGATGTCATCGTTTCTGGGTATTCTGTTTGGTGTTATTGCGATGTATGCCATTGCAAAGCTTGCACAGCTTAGTACGAAGCTTGCGGCTAACGGCACATTTAATCCGAAGAATGCAATCGGAACTGAGGGAAGTGTATATATTCCTATTCCTGCCAATGGGAGCGGCAATGGTAAGATTAATATAATTGTTCAGGGCAGTCTTATGGAATGTGATGCAATGACCGAAGAAAGTGAGCAGCTTTCAACAGGCGATAAGATAAGAGTTACCGATATTGTAGGAGATGTTCTTGTGGTTGAGAAAATCAGATGATTTTTGAATGGGGATTAGTGTGAAAAATCACGCAGATGCGCTAATTTTTCACACGCAAATTTGTGCAGAGAACGGCACAAATTTGGATATCGCAGCCGGAAATCTGAAATTTCCGGCTCGTTCCTCGAACAAAAATCGTTCTGCGGAATGGAGATTAGTATGTATAATCCGAATAGTAATGATTTATTTATTCAGGACAGAATGGCAAGGGACAGTGTTGATTATGAAGGCTCGGGCAGGGGCGGCAATTTTTATGATGAAAAGGAAGCAAGAAGACAGAAGTTTATATCAATACGTGCATATATAGTCTTTATCTGCATATGTATGGTACTTATAGGCATAACAACATTTCTGCTTGCAGCGGATATAAAGCTTATGACTACTGCACATTCTGTTGTGGGAGATTATCAGGAGGGAAGTCTGCAGGCATATGTTACAGATGAAAAAAATATGCAGCATATGATAATGTTTGACAGCCTTGCGGCAAGAAAGAACGGAAGAATAACTCTTTACTATTATGATGATGTGTCATCTGCAATGGCAGTGACAAGTATATGGTTTTATGTTATTATGTATATTACGTGGGGAGTATTTTTTGCAGTATTAATTATGCTTGCGTGGCGCACATGGCATAAAAGCCATCATGCGGTGGAACGTACAGGAAAGTCAAAATTTGATGACTGAATTTAATCCGCAATG
>JAGAJD010000087.1 GCA_017626275.1 Lachnospira sp. | reverse complement strand
TCTGGTTTCATTTGGAAAACGCTCGTCCATGATATCAGGAAGAGAATATAAAAGCTTTGTGATACTGATGTCAGAAAAGGCAGCCTTAAAGCTGTAACGGTATAGGGAAGTGCGTTCCATAAAATCAATCAGTGTGTCAACGGAAGCACCGAGCTGAGACCAGAAAGAAAATTCATTGGTTTCAGGGTGCTTGCGGGAAATTAATTGATAGGAGCTTCTTAGAAAAGAAAGCTGGTTTTTTATTTAGTGAGATGCAATAGACACTTCATCACGCTGTTGTTTTAGGAGATTATTTATAAAGTCATAGGTTTTCGGATTGTTTTCCTTTAATGTTTGCATGTATAAGTATTCTTCTTTATTCATTGTTATGTACCTCACATCTTTCATATGATAAAAATTTATTGCTATAAACTGCTGTATACGATATGATAATTAGAGTATATACTTGTTATGAAGTCATGTAAATAAAAGGATTTCGACAAATATTTACATATTTTTTAAATTATTTCATGGGAGGAAAAGAATCGAATGAAAAAAGAAGATTGTATTTTTTGTAAGCTTAGTAATGGGGAAATTCCGACTAACGCACTGTACGAAGATGATATTGTGAAAGTTATATTTGATTTGAATCCGGCATCAAAGGGACATGTTCTGATTATTCCAAAGAATCATTTTGACGATATTTATTCAATGGATAATGCTACGGCTGCGCATGTATTCCAGACTGCAGTAAAGGTGTCAAAGGCCATGAAAGAAGCGTTGAATTGTGACGGATTGAATATTGTGCAGAATAATGGAGAAGCTGCCGGACAGACAGTATTTCATTTCCATATGCATATTATTCCAAGATACGAAGGTGACACCGTGAACATTAAATGGATTCCGGGAAAGGCAGAAGCAGAAGAGATTACAGAACTTAAAGAAAAAATTGCACAATTTATGTAGAAAATGGTAACAATTCATCCATGCCATTCATAATTTGCCAGAATATACAGTATTCCCCAATAATTTTGCATGGCTGAATGGTTTAACAAAATCTTGCGTAAAAATCTAATTAATAGTATTATCAAATATAAGAAAAATGTCGAAGGACAGGAAAGAGGTAGATAATGATTAAGTTAAGCGAGGGCGGAGCATATCTTTTAAGCGGTAATGAAATTATAGAAGATGGGGCTTCGGCAGCAGCAGAGCTTTCAGCAAAGCTTGGAAATAATGTGCCTTCAAAGGAAGAGGCAGCGAAGAATACTATTGCCTATGGTATTTTGGCAGAGCATAATACATCAGGTAATATGGACAAGTTAAAGATTAAATTCGATAAAATGACATCTCATGATATTACATTTGTTGGAATTATTCAGACTGCGAGAGCGTCAGGTCTTGAAAAATTCCCTATTCCATATGTATTAACAAACTGCCATAACAGTCTTTGTGCAGTTGGCGGAACAATCAATGAAGATGATCATATGTTTGGACTTACATGTGCAAAGAAATATGGCGGAGTTTATGTACCTCCTCATCAGGCGGTTATTCATCAGTATGCAAGAGAAATGCTGGCTGAAGGCGGTAAGATGATACTTGGCTCTGACAGCCATACACGTTACGGTGCTCTTGGTACTATGGCTATGGGAGAGGGTGGCCCGGAGCTTGTAAAACAGCTTCTTAACAAGACATACGATATTAATATGCCGGGTGTTGTTGCAATTTACATGACAGGTGAGCCGGCAAAGGGAGTAGGCCCTCAGGACGTTGCACTTGCAATTATCGGAGCTGTATTTGCTAACGGCTATGTTAAGAATAAGGTAATGGAGTTTGTCGGACCGGGTGTGTCAAGCTTAAGTGCAGACTTCAGAATCGGCGTTGATGTTATGACAACAGAGACAACATGTCTGTCTTCAATCTGGAGAACAGACGATAAGATTAAGGAATTTTATGATATTCACGGAAGAAGTGAGAGCTATAAAGAACTTAATCCGGGAAGTGTTGCATACTATGATGGAGTTGTAACGGTAGATTTAAGTAAGATTAAGCCTATGATTGCAATGCCGTTCCACCCAAGCAATACTTACACTATTGAAGAGTTAAATGCTAACCTTACAGATATTCTTCACGATTGTGAGCAGAAAGCACTTGTAAGTCTTGACGGACAGGTAGACTTTAAGCTTACAAATAAGATAAGAGACGGAAAGCTTTATGTAGACCAGGGAATTATCGCAGGTTGTGCCGGAGGCGGTTTTGAAAATATCTGTGCAGCAGCAGATATCTTAAAGGGACGTTCTATCGGTTCTGATGAATTTACGTTGAGCGTATATCCTGCAAGTACACCGATTTATGTGGAACTGGCAAGAAACGGAAGACTTGCTGATTTGATGGCAACAGGTGCTATTGTAAAGACAGCGTTTTGTGGCCCTTGCTTTGGTGCAGGAGATACACCTGCCAATAATGCATTCTCAATCAGACACTCAACAAGAAACTTCCCTAACAGAGAGGGTTCTAAGCTGCAGAAGGGTCAGATTTCTTCAGTTGCACTTATGGACGCACGTTCTATTGCAGCAACAGCAGCTAATAAGGGCTTCCTTACACCGGCAACGGACTGTGATGTGGAATTTACAGGCCCTACTTATCATTTTGATAAAACAATTTATGCTAACCGTGTGTTTGACAGCAAGGGAGTTGCAGATCCGGAGCAGGAAATTCAGTTTGGACCGAATATTAAGGACTGGCCGGCAATGGTAGAGCTTCCTGAGAATTTAATTATCAAGGTGGTATCAGAGATTCATGATCCTGTTACGACAACAGATGAATTGATTCCGTCAGGTGAGACTTCATCTTTCCGCTCTAATCCTTTGGGACTGGCTGAATTTGCACTGTCAAGAAAAGACCCTGCATATGTAGGTCGTGCAAAGGAAGTACAGAAAGCAGAGCAGGCAAGAGAGGCAGGGGAGTGCATGGGTAAGGCACTGCCTGAATTAAAGCCTATTATGGAAAAAATTAAAGAGACATATGACGTTACTAAGGAAAATGTCGGAATCGGAAGTACTATTTTTGCAGTAAAGCCGGGCGATGGTTCGGCAAGAGAGCAGGCTGCTTCATGCCAGAAGGTACTTGGCGGTTGGGCAAATATTGCTAATGAATATGCTACAAAGAGATACCGCTCTAATTTGATTAACTGGGGTATGCTTCCGTTTATTATTGATAAGGGAGAATTGCCTTTCGCAAACGGAGATTACATTTTTATTCCGGGAATCGTAAACGCTGTAAAGGAAAAAGCAGCCGTAGTCAAGGCATATGTTGTAAATAAGGATATGAAAGAATTTGAACTTAAGTTAGATGAGCTTACAGATGACGAGAGACAAATTATTCTTGACGGCTGTCTGATTAATTTTTACAGAAATAACAAATAATGATATTGGCATACAATATGCATAAGAATGGAGAACGTTATGGCGGAACAGAATATACTGGCTGGAGATGTCAGTGTTCTTGATCAGATGATGAATGACCTGAATGTTCATAAGGAAACCATTGAAAGACTTGGCAGACTATCTGAGAGTATTCAGGACATTACAAAAAATGTAGAGGACGCAGGTCGGGCTGTACAGCAGGAGATTGACAGTAGAATTAAAGACAGTACAGATGCCATATGTGCAGGGTTTGATAAGACAATAGCCGGTGACAGGGAAAAGCTCAAAGATGTACAAAACAAAAGGGAAAAGGCAAAGCTGGCAGGCGTTAAGGAACGGATAGCCGGCGAAACAGCTTATATCCGTAAGCAGAACGATGTGTTAAAGAACCAGATTAAGGACTCATTTGCACAGGAAAATATACCGATGTTTTGTAACAGCAGAATCTATATTGCGTTATATAGAACGAGAAAGCTTACAGATGTTTTTATTTATCTTTTGGTAATTGCCGCAGTATATGCGGTAGTGCCGTTTGTACTAAGCATAATTCCGGAATTTCCGTTGTGGGGAATGATTCTGTATTATGTAATAGTCATACTCATACAGTCATTTGTGAATAAAATGATTGTAGAAAAAACGATAGTACGCCATGCAGAGACGATTGATAAGGCACGCAAATTAAAAGAAGAAATTTACAGTAATCACAAAAAGATTAGAAAAATCGCCAGAAACATCAAATCGGATAATAATGAGGAAATGTATGGACTCGAAGAGTTTGATGCAAAGATAAGTGAGCTTCGTGAGGACATGAAAAGAATCGAGCAGGAGAAAGAAAAAGCGCTTGAGGATTTTGATAAGACAGTAAAAGCAGATATCATTGCAGAGATTCAGGGAAGAGAAAACGAGAGAATCAATGCAATGAAGTCTGAACTTGAAAAGAAATCAGCGGAACACTTAAGACTTGATAATCTGGTAAAAGAACAGCGTATTTATATATCGTCTAACTATGAGGCATATCTTGGAAAAGAATACGTCACTATGGAGAGACTTACAGAGTTAAAACAGATTATGACGACAGGAGCTGCTGATACAGTTGCACAGGCTCTTGCTGTTTATAAGGAAAAACATCAGTAAGAAACGTATTTACCAAAACAGCGGTAATAATATCTGCCATTGTCATAATTGTGGATAATCGGGTTGTCTGAAGAAGAGCATGATCCATAATGCCGGAGTAATTTACAATTCCGGTAATGTGGAGACTGCCTACTTCGGGCAGCTTTTTTTTAACTCCTATTCCCGGTTTTAAAGGGCCGTTCGCAAGTGTTATATAACCAATGTGTTCTTTTTTTCCAAGTGATGCGTCCAAAGCGATAATAAACGGGCATAAATGTGTTTTGTTTATTTTATCTATGGTTTCAGAGAGATTAGTGGCATGTATCGGCTGATTAAGAGAGCCATAGATATAAATATTTTCAAAAGAAAATTTGGACAGCTTATATCCGACCAAAGGTCCGAGGCTGTCTCCGGTGGAACGGTCGCTTCCGATACACATAACCACGATAGGCTGTCCAGGCATATAATTGTCCTGAATCAGCTTGTCCAACTGTTTACACATATTGCTGATAGTTTCATCGTGTGCAGAGTCAAAGTAGTATATCATATAAAACAATCCTCAATTCTTCAATTTATGTGATGTTGGTGTCAAAAGGTATTCTTAACGTGCAAACCTATGTCCACCTACGTTATATAAGTTTAATGTATGTAGCAAACCTGTCTTTTATGCGGCTGCCAAAAGAAAAAAACTTAAAAAATTTTATCTGCTGACAAAATCTGATAATATTTTTGGAAATTGAGTGTTAATATGCAGGATAGACAATGTATATCTTAAGGGAGGTAGCGGCATGATAGAAATCATTTGCAATGGAGATGATGATGCGAAGGACAAAGTTGGGAAAACTTCAAAAAATACAGTTATCAGAAGACCGAAAAATATTAAGCAGATAGGAGATGTCAGCTCGAACCGAAAAATATATATAGAAGATTATGCATTTACATATATCCGTTCGATTGCCTATGGAGCTGAGCCTGAGGAACAGGCGGGAATACTTTTGGGAGAATGTCAGAAATCACAGGACGAAAAATGTCTGTTTATCAAAGGTGTTATCAAAGCAAGAATTATGGAGGAAGACGGCAGACAGGG
This sequence comes from Lachnospira sp., assembly GCA_017626275.1. Lineage (GTDB taxonomy): Bacteria > Bacillota > Clostridia > Lachnospirales > Lachnospiraceae > Lachnospira. The sequence goes on along the minus strand of JAGAJD010000087.1, from coordinate 11,751 downwards.
AATATATTTTGATGAAAAAGTATGGAATGGAATTTATGCAGATGTGGAAAAATACTTTCCGAATCTTGATGTTGTCGGCTGGTTTGCCGCACTGCCTGATGTAACGACAGAAAGAATGCAATACCTGAGGCGTCTTCATTTGGACAATTTTGCGGGAAATATGAAAACATTGTATCTGATTAATAAGGCGGATAGAGAAGAAAGCTTTTATCTGTATGAAAATGGGGATTTAAGAAAACAAAAGGGGTATGTATGCTTTTATGAAAGAAATTACGAAATGCAGGAATATATGCTGCAAAAGAGAGGGCATAAATCAATAGAAGCACCTGAAAAGGACAAGGTTATGAAGTCTATCCGTACAATTATTCAGGAAAAAGAGGAGCAGAAGCTTCAAAAAAAGAATGCTGTATTTATGTACGGAATCAGTTCATTTATGGTGGTAGTTGTGCTTGTAATAGGTATTAATCTTATGAACAGCTATGAAAAAATGAAAAATCTTGATCAGTCATTAAATACTATTGCACTTCAGATGTCAAATATGAATGATAACAGCGGCGATAATGCGGCAGAGGTATCAGGAGGCATTGTATCTGTTAATAAGCTTGACGGAAATGTATATCCTACACAGGCGGAAACACAGGCACAGGAGCAGCAGAATGTACAGCAGAATACGGCAGGTCAGCAGTCAGCCGGAAGCAGTTCCATAACACAGCAGACAATACCGACAGAAACGCAGGCGTCACAGGAAACAGCATCGCAGGGGGCTGCATCTGAGGAGGCTGCCGCTGAGCCGGAATATGAGTCTTATATTGTTAAAAGCGGTGATACTATTATGAATATATGCAAGAGACATTATGGAGATATCTCAAAATTCAGTGAGATTATTGAATTGAATGATCTTGAGAATGCAGATCAATTATATGTTGGACAAGAAATAAAACTTCCTTGAATATTTTGTCTGATATTGTATAATGATATCAGTATGGGGTAGCGTCGGTATAAATTTTACGACACGCTAAAATGCCTCTAAAAAGAAAGGATAAATTTAATGGCTGATATTATATCAGGGAAGTCAAGGTTTAACGGAACGGACAAGACAGGAAGTTCAGGTAAAGTCATACAACTGCGCAGCAGCGAAGAGCCAAAAGATTCTCTGAATGAAGAAGAAATAAAAGAGAAGATAAGGAAGCACCGTCGCAATGTTATTATTGCATGCACAATAACGGCAGTTGCGGCAGTTATTTTGATTCTGATAGCATTATTTCTCTTAGACGGACGTACATATTCGGAGTATTCCGTGAATGGCTCTGTCAATAGAGATGACACGGATTCGGCTGCCTATCAGTCTTTTGAGGGAGGGTACATACGGTACAGTAATGACGGAGCTGCGTATTATAACTCGAAAGGAACGGCAGTGTGGAATCAGACATTTTCCATGCAGAAGCCGCAGATAAAGGTCTGTGGGAAATGGGCGGCAGTTGGAGATTTGAATGGAAGCACCATTTATATGTTTGATAATCAGGGAATGATAGGTTCGGTAGATACCTCACTTTCCATTTCGCAGATAGAAGTTGCAGAGCAGGGGATTGTTGCGGCAGTACTTGAAGATACAACTGCGAACTATATTAATCTGTATAACACTGACGGAAACAAAATATATACAGTAAAGACAACGCTTGAGGGAGATGGATATCCGCTGGATATCAGTATTTCCAAAGATGCAGCAAAGCTGATAGCTTCGTATCTGTATGTGAGTGGGGAAAGTATAAAGACAAATGTAGTGTTTTATAATTTCTCAGAGGTCGGACAAAATGAGACAGAGCGTATTGTGGGAGGCTTTAACCATTATGACAGCACTATTGTCGGAGATGTGCAGTTTTTAAATGATACGACGGCAGTGGCGGTTGGAGAAAATGTACTTAGCATATATAATATTAAGGAATATCCGTCGCTTGCAAAAGAAATTACCATAGACAGTGAAATTGAGCGTGTATTTTTCAGCAGCCATTATGTGGGAATTGTTGTGAAAAATTCGGATTCCGGTGATATTTATAAGCTGACGGTTTACGACACTTCGGCAAAGGAGCTTTGCAGCACTACATTTAATACTCAGTATGATGATATAAGCTTTGACGGAAAGAGCGTTATAATGAGTAGTGCATCTACATTTTCACTGATAAACCTAAAAGGAAAGCTGCTTGCTAATCAGAATTTTGAGCTTCCGATAGAGACAGTGCTTCCGACGGGAACCAGAGGAAAATATATTATGGTAAATTCAAAATACATACAAAATATAAGATTAGAGTGACAAAAGGAGAAAAAATATGAATTGGGTATTAATAGCAGTACTGGCGATTTTGGCGATATGCGGATATGCAGGCTGGAGAAAGGGCATAATAAAAATGGTAGTATCCGTAGCAGCGATGATAGTTACTATTATCGTTACTGTATTTGCGGCACCGTTGTTAGGAAAAATAGTAAAAAATAGTACGAAGATATATGACAACCTGTATAATTCAGTGGAGACGATGGTGGCAGAAGCGTTGCAGAAGACAGAAATAGGAACGGAGTCTTATATAGCCGGAGATGAAAATGAGATACAGACATATCTTGGACAGGCTGCAAAAATGCTGAAGCTTCCGGAAAGCATTGCTGTACGGGTAGAAGAGGACGTTGATTACGATTACATAGAGGAGATTCAGGAGCAGGGAAATACAACAGTTAATACATTAGTTTCGTCAATTATATCACAGCGTCTGGCTCAGATAATCTTCAACGCCATAATACACATAATAGTATTTATTGCGCTATTTGTGGTGATTAGAATTGTAATGTCGGTTACGGGAATAATCGGGCGTCTGCCTGTAATACATGAGGCGAATAAGCTTTTGGGACTGGCAGTCGGATTGATTGAGGGATTACTGATTGTGTGGGTATTTTTTGCATTGCTTACCGCTATGGGAAGTACGGAATGGGCAGTAAATGCATTGGCAGATATTAAGAGCAGCAAATTGCTGTCATTAATATATGATAATAATCTGATTCTCAAATCAGTATTCAGAACGCTGTAATAAGCGGCACAGGCGGCAAAATGGATTAGCGCTAATTTTAAGAACAAAGGAAGGGTAATGAGTTGGAAAAAAGAAAACTTACACAGCAGGATACGCCAATTCACAGAGCCTTAGAAGAACAAAGACTCAACCGTTTGGCTCACTTTGACGTTCCGGGACATAAAGGCGGACGCGGAAATAAAGAATTAAAGGAATTTTTGGGGGCAGATTGCGTAAAACTTGACATGAATTCCATGAAACCTCTTGACAATTTATGTCACCCGGTTTCTGTCATTAAAGATGCACAGCAGCTTGCTGCGGAGGCTTTTGGGGCAGATGAAGCCTTTTTTATCGTAAACGGAACGACTGCGGCAGTGCAGGCAATGATTATGACTGCGACAGTTGCAGGAGATAAGATTATCATGCCAAGAAACGTGCATCGCAGTGCTATTAACGCACTTGTAGTCAATGGGGCAATGCCTGTGTATGTAAATCCGGGAGTAAATAAAAAGCTCGGAATTCCGCTTGGAATGTCGGTTGCGGACGTAAAGCAGGCAATTCAGGAAAATCCTGATGCTAAAGCAATTCTTGTGAACAATCCGACATATTATGGAATATGTTCGGATATTAAAGAGATTGTAAGAATAGCACATGAGCATGGAATGTTAGTGCTGGCAGATGAAGCACACGGAACACATTTTTATTTCAGTGACAAGCTTCCTGTGTCGGCAATGGAAGCCGGGGCTGATATGGCGGCAGTAAGTATGCATAAGACGGGAGGCTCATTGACGCAAAGCTCAATCCTTCTGACAAGAAAGACGGTTAATGCTGATTATGTAAGACAGATTATTAATCTGACTCAGACTACAAGCGGCTCGTATCTCCTGCTCTCATCTTTGGATATTGCAAGAAAAAATATGAGCCTTAACGGTAAGTTTTACAGTGACCGTATGATAGAGCTTGCAACATATGCAAGAGAAGAAATTAATAAATTAGGCGGTTATTATGCATTTGGTGATGAATTGATAGACAAAGACATGGTATATGATTTTGACAGAACAAAGCTGTCAATTCACACGAGAGATATAGGGCTTGCGGGAATTGAAGTGTATGATTTACTGCGAGATGACTATGGTATTCAGATAGAATTCGGTGATATTGGAAACATTCTTGCAATAATATCAGGCGGAGACAGAAATCTTGAGATAGAACGTCTCATTTCCGCGCTTTCGGAGATAAAGAGACTTCATGAGAGAGAAAAAGCCGGAATGTTTGACCATGAATATATTAATCCAAAGGTTGTAATGGGACCGCACAAGGCATTTTTCAGTAAAAAGTTTTCGGTTCCGATAGAGGAAAGCAGCGGAATGATATGCAGTGAATTTGTAATGTGCTATCCGCCGGGAATTCCTATTCTCGCACCGGGAGAGATGATTACAACAGAAATTATCCACTATATCCAGTACGCGAAGGAAAAAGGCTGTCTTGTGACAGGTACACAGGATATGAAGATAGAAAATATTAATGTTGTAGATACAAATGTTACGGTTATGCCTAACTAAAAAAGTGAGGAAAAATAATGGAATTATGGTATACTGATAAGCACACTAAAGATGTGCATTTTACTATGAAAGTGGAAAATCAGATTGCGAGCGTAGAGAGTGAGTATCAGCGGATTGATATTCTGGAGACGGTGGAATTCGGAAAGGTCTTAGTGCTTGACGGAGAACTTATGATTTCACAGAAGGACGAATTTATCTACCATGAAATGATTACCCATGTGCCTATGGCAGTTCACCCTAATGTAAAAAATGTTCTTGTTATAGGAGCAGGAGACGGCGGTACAATCAGGGAACTTACAAAGTACGATACCATTGAAAATATTGACATGGTTGAAATTGACAAAATGGTTGTGCGCATGTGCAGGGAATATTTTCAGGAAACTGCCTGCAAACTGGACGACCCTCGTGTTAATATGTATTTTGAAGAGGGACTTCGCTTTGTGCGTATGAAAAAAGATGAGTATGATTTAATAATTGTGGACTGTGCAGACCCATACGGTCCGGCAGAGGGATTTTTTACAAGAGAATTTTATGGCAACTGTTTTAAGGCACTGCATGATGACGGAATATTGATTAATCAGCATGAAAGTCCTTATTACAGCGAACATTCAAGGACGGTGCAGAAGGCGCATCAGCATATTCAGCTTGTATTTCCGTACAGTACTGTTTATCAGTGTCATATACCGTCATATCCGTCAGGACACTGGCTGTTTGGATTTGCTTCCAAAAAATATGACCCGATTAAGGATTTGCGTGAGGATTATTGGAACAGCCTTAATATGAAAACGCGATATTATAATACGGATCTTCACAAGGGAAGTTTTTATTTACCTACATATGTAAAGGAATTGTTGGAAATAGGTAAAAATAATGAATAGTTATTATTTTTATGTTGAAAATATGCATGAAATTTGGTAAATAATTAATTAGACAAAAAGATAGTGCTGCTATATGATTGGTTAATATCCAATGTGCGGCGGAATGGAGGAAATAATGGGCAAGGCTCTTATCATTGGTGCAGGCGGTGTTGCGGGAGTAGCAGTACACAAGTGCTGTCAGAATCCTGAAGTGTTTGAGGAAATCTGCATTGCCAGCAGAACAAAGTCAAAATGTGACGCATTAAAGAAAGCATGCGAAGAAAAGTATGGTGTTGGAGAAGGAAAGACAAAGATTACGACAGAACAGGTAGATGCGGATCACGTTGATGAGCTTGTTGCCTTGATTAACAAGGTAAAACCTGATATTGTCATGAATATTGCTCTTCCGTATCAGGATCTTACAATTATGGACGCCTGCTTAGAGACAAAGACTAATTATATGGACACTGCTAATTATGAACCGCCGGAAACAGCACATTTCGAGTATTCATGGCAGTGGGCATACAGAGAAAAATTTGAAAAAGCAGGAATTACTGCACTCTTAGGCTCAGGCTTCGATCCGGGAGTTACAGGAGTATTTTCTGCATATGCACAGAAGCATTATTTTGATGAAATAGAATATATTGATATCTTAGACTGCAACGGTGGTGATCACGGTTATCCGTTTGCGACAAACTTTAATCCTGAGATTAATATCCGTGAGGTTTCAGCAAAGGGAAGTTATTGGGAAGACGGTCACTGGGTTGAGACAGAGCCGATGGAAATTAAGAGAGAATACAACTTTGACGGAGTGGGCATGAAAGATATGTACCTGCTTCATCATGAGGAAATTGAATCTCTTGCATTAAATATTAAGGGAATTAAGAGAATCCGTTTCTTTATGACATTTGGCCAGAGTTATCTGACACATTTAAAATGTCTTGAAAATGTTGGCATGACTTCTATCGAGCCTATCGAATTTGAGGGACACCAGATTATTCCGTTACAGTTTTTAAAGGCTGTGCTTCCTGATCCGGCATCTTTGGGACCGAGAACGGTAGGCAAGACTAACATAGGCTGTATTTTCAGAGGAAAGAAAGACGGACAGGATAAGACATATTATGTATACAACATGTGCGACCATCAGGAGTGCTATAAGGAAGTTGGAGCACAGGCAGTTTCTTACACAACAGGCGTGCCAGCAATGATTGGTGCTATGATGCTGATGACAGGTAAATGGAATAAGCTGGGAGTTCATAATATTGAGGAATTTGATCCGGATACGTTTATGGAAGCGCTTAACAAATTCGGTCTTCCGTGGGTTGAAGATTTTAATCCGACATTGGTTGATTAAAAAAGAATATAAAAGATTTGCAAAGGGGTGGGCAGTACGTTCCACCCTGTTTTTACATTATAAAAAATCGAAAGGTTAATTAAGATGAAAAATATTAATTTTAACGAGGTTAGTACACCGGCATATATTGTAGATGAGAGACTGCTTGAGAAGAATTTAAAGCTGCTTGCACAGGTTATGGAGCGCACAGGCTGTAAAATTCTTTTGGCACAGAAGGGTTTTTCAATGTATTCTCTCTATCCTCTGATTGGAAAATATTTATCGGGAACTACGGCAAGCTCACTTTACGAGGCGAAGCTTGGAAAAGAGGAAATGGGTAAGGAAACGCATATCTTTGCACCGGCTTACAAGGAGGAGGAGTTTGCAGAGATTGTTTCGCTGTGTGACCATATTGTATTTAATTCGCTTCACCAGTATGATAAATTTCGTGGCAAAACAGCAAACTGTGGCTGTGGAATCCGTGTAAATCCTGAGTATGCCGAGGTGGAACATGAAATTTATAATCCATGCTGTGCGGGCTCAAGACTTGGAACAACTTTAAAAGAATTTGAAGAGGAGCTGAGTGTTAATCCTCAGGCTCTGGACGGAATAGAAGGTATTCATTTTCATGTAATGTGTGAGCAAAATTCGGATACGCTAGAGCGGGTGCTTGCGCATCTTGAAGAAAAATTCGGTAAATATATGGCGATGGAGCAGATTAAATGGGTCAATTTCGGTGGCGGACATCATATTACACGCTCCGATTATGATGTGGAGCTTTTGGTAAAATGTATTAATCACATAAAGTCAACTTACGATGTTCAGGTTTATCTTGAACCGGGAGAAGCCGTTGCACTGAATACGGGATATCTTGTTGCACAGGTTTTGGAAGTGCAGAATAAAAGCTTTTCATTAAATCAGGTGGAGACCGTTCCTGTAATTCTTGACGCTTCAGCGGCGTGTCATATGCCCGATGTGCTTGAAATGCCATACCGCCCTGAGATTATCGGAGCGGGAAAGCCGGGAGAGAAAAAATACTGTTACCGCTTTGGCGGAAATACCTGTCTTGCGGGAGATATTATCGGTGATTATTCGTTTGACTACCGGCTTAAAGCCGGAGACAAGCTTGTATTCTGTGATATGGCGCATTACAGCATGGTAAAGAATAATACTTTTAACGGAATTGCACTGCCGGACATTCTTTCTTATAATGAAGAACGGGGGATACGGCTGATAAAGCGGTTTGGATATGAAAACTTTAAGACAAGGCTAAGTTAGAATTGGAGAAATAAAACTATCCATTTAGCTAGTTCCCATTTTCACATTTGTTTGATATAATATTTAAATTAGAGATATGCTGCATAAGAGAATGGGGATGGTTGTGGAATGAAAAAGATAGGAATTATTGCAGGCGGAGTGCTTTTGCTTATAATAGTGGGAATTTTTGTATTACAGGAAAACACGAAGCAGCCGGAGAAACAGATGAAGGTTGGGTTTGTGATGAACGGAAGCAAAGATGATGCCAGTTGGGGACAGTCACATTACGAGGGAATGGAAAAGGCAGCACAGAATTTAAAGCTCAATGTTATTTACAGGGAAAATGTTACGGAAGATGAAGCGTGTATTTCTGTAATGGAGGAATTGATTGAGCAGGGCTGTGAAGTTATTATCTGCAATTCATATGGTTTTGGAAAATATGAGCTTGAGGTTGCAGAGGAGCATCCTTATATTTATTTTTATCATGCTACCGGAGTTGAAGAAGCTAAGAATATGTCTACATACTTTGGAAGAATATATCAGATGCGTTATCTGTGCGGAATTGTTGCGGGCTTGCAGACTAAAACTAATGAAATCGGCTATGTGGCGGCATATCCGATTTCAGAGGTAAACAGAGGAATTAACGCATTTGCATTGGGAGTGCGCAGTGTAAATCCCGATGCTAAGGTTTATGTAGAGTGGAGCAATTCGTGGATAGATGATGATTCATCACGGGAAGCAGCAAACAGTCTAATCAGTAAGCACAATATAGATGTAATGACGGTGCATAGCGATTCTTTGGCGGTTTACGACGTTGCTGATGAAAACGGAATATGGATAATAGGATATAATATTGACAACAGTGAGAAATATCCGGATACATTTCTTACTGCTGCGGTATGGAACTGGGATAAATTTTACGAACCGAGACTAAAGGAATGTCAGCTTGGTAAATTTCAGAGTATGCATTATTGGGAAGATATTCGGACAGGTGTGGTATCGCTTGCACCGTTTACAGCAAATGTGAAGCCTGAGATTGGTAATTTTGTTCATGCACGAATGGAAGCTTTGAAAAATGGTACATTTGATGTGTTTTGGGGACCGATAAAAGATAATCAGGGAAATCTTCGTATTACAGAGGGAGAAAGTATGTCTGATGATGTGATGCTTAATGAATTTGACTGGTATGTGGAAGGAGTTGTTGCCGATGATAAAGAATAAAAAGAGAAACAGCATTCTCCTTGCAGTGGCAGTAGTTTTGTTTGTGATAATTCTGTTTTCTGTAAAATATTTTGGAAGACAAGAGGAAAATGCTAATATTGTGGGCGTTATAATGCCGGGAAGTATTCGGGAAAATGGGTGGAATAATGTACATTATGAGGGAATCAGTGCGGCATGTGAGGAGCTGGGTGTAAGTATACGGCTTGAAGAAAATGTATCAGAGACATATGAAGAATGTGCTCCGGCTATTGAAAAAATGGCAAAAGAGGGAGCAAATATTATCATTCTTGTAAGTTATAACTATCCGCAGGAGGTAGGAGATGTTATTAAATCGCACCCGGAAATAACTTTTTGCTGTTGTGACCCGACATTCAATGCAGACAATTATTGTGCTTATTTTGCAAGAATATACCAGACGAGATATTTGGCGGGAATTATAGCCGGACTTAAGACAGAGACGAATAATATAGGATATATTGCAGCTATGGATACGAGCGAAGTCAATCGTGGAATCAATGCATTTGCATTGGGAGTGCATAGTGTAAATCCTGAGGCAAACGTGTTTGTGTTCAGGACTAATTCGTGGGACAATGCTGAAAAAGAAAAAGACGCGACAGATAAGCTTGTTAAAGGAAAAAATACAGATATAGTAACGTATCATCAGAATCAGACAAATGTTATAGACGAAGCTGAAAAACTCGGGATTTATTCGATAGGCTATCATGAGGTGCAAAAACAATATTCGGAAAAATATCTGACATCGGTAATTTGTGACTGGACTAAGGTATATAGAGAGGTTATTAAAGAATGTATACAGGGGAAGGTGAAGACAAATACAAATTCCGTATATTGGGTAGGAATGGAAAAAGAAGCAGTATCATTGTCAGAATACTCACCTGCGCTATCGGAATCAATCAAAGCCGATGTACAGCAGGCAGCGGATAAAATTATTTCGGGAATGGAGATATTTTCAGGAGAGATTTATGACAATCAAGGAACGCTGCGAAGCAGTATAGGTGAAGCAATATCAGATGAAATTCTTTTGAACAAAATGGACTGGCTGGTGGAAGGCGTATACATTTATGAGGAATAAGTTAGAACGTATTAATATAAAAATTGTTGCGGTCATTGTTGTTTTTCTTTTTATGCTGTTTGTTATAGGCAGTATGATGGGCGTAAGGCTAAATTTAATGCTTCGCACATATATGGAGAAACAGGTTGCAGCACAGGTGGAAATGTTATCCGAACAGTCGGGGAGAATGTTTAAGGAAGAGCTGGAGAAGCTTGGCAGACTGTCAGAGATTGCATATGAAGATGATACGATTAGGAAATTAATAGAGGCAGAAGATAATGATGGAATATCGTATGGCTGTATGCTGCTGAATGGAGACACAGTATTTGGCGAGGCGTTATCTAAAAAGGATTTTTCGGGAATTACAGATTCATTTCGTGGAAATGAAGCGGTATGTTTCTGTGAGGGAAAAGGACTTTTGTTTTCTGTTCCGATTTACAACGGGAATAACATAAAGTATGTATTTTATAAACTATATCCGGAGGAGAAGCTTACTGAAAAATTCGGGCTTGAATGTTACGGAGGCAATGGAAAAATCTGTATTGTTGACAGCAATTATAATCCTGTTATTCCGGCAAAAAATGCGAACATAGAGGAGACAGGAGAATGGCTTGGTCAATTTCCGCAGGAAGCAGTTAAGGATTTAAATAAAAAACTCGGTAAAAATGTTGTGGCGGCTACATATGTAAAGAACAGTTCAAAGAAGACATTTTATTTTGAGGCGGAAACAGGCTGGAGCAATTTTCGTATTATGGGAATGATTCCGGCTGAGGTTGTCTCGGAGGGAGCCAATTATATTGTTCCTATGGTGTTCTGGGTGTTTGGGTTACTCACGTTTCTGTTTGTTGTGGGAACGGCTTATCTGCTTTTTGAGGAGGAAAAAGTAAAAGAAAGCGATGAGCTGCGTGAGGCAAAGAAAGCGGCTGAACAGGCAAACAGGGCAAAAAGTACGTTTCTTGCCAGTATGTCGCATGAAATCAGAACGCCTATCAATGCTATCATAGGTATGGACGAGATGATTTTGAGGGAGAGTAAGGAAAAAGAAATCCTGGATTATGCGAACAATATAAAAATGGCAGGAAAGACGCTTTTGTCGATTATCAATAATATTCTTGATTTCTCAAAAATCGAAGACGGAAAGATGGAAATTATTCCTGTTGAATATAAAACGGCAGCGTTAATTGATGGACTTGTGCAGATGGTTGAAGAGCCTGCCAGAAAGAAAGGGCTGGAGTTTAAGCTTGATATAGATGAGAAGCTTCCTGCTGAAATGTTCGGTGATGACGTGAGGATACGTCAGATTATAACCAATCTTCTGACAAATGCGGTTAAATATACACAGTCAGGAATGATTACTCTTCGTATAAGGCTTTTATGTCAATCTTGATTATATGCGGGA
>JAGAJD010000086.1 GCA_017626275.1 Lachnospira sp. | reverse complement strand
GCAAAACGACAAGCACAAGGCTTATAACTACCGCCGCATTCGGATATCCCATGCGTTCGACTATAATGTACGATACGGCCCCGGCTATCGATGCTGTGGCATATACATGCTTGCGAAAAATGTATGGTACATTTCCTGCAAAAATATCTCTCATAAGCCCTCCGCCGACCCCGGTAATTACACCGACAAAAAGGAGAAGTGCCGTGTTATCGCCTCCAAGCTGTTCCTGAACTCCCTTGATGCCAAGTATTGTAAAGGCACCCAGACCTACGGCATCGGAAATCAACAGTATCTCATTCCATAATGCATTTTTAGAATCCTTCTGTCGTCTTGAGCCGATAGCACCTATAATAAATGCAATTAAGGATACGACCAAAGCAAGCTTTGCATAGGTCGGATTTTGAAATGCGGCAGGCGGTACATGTCCTATTATGACATCACGTATAATTCCGCCGCCAACAGCAGTTACTACTCCAAGAACAATAACGCCCAATAAATCAAGTCTCTTTTTCATTGCTTCAACAGCACCCGAAATCGCAAAAGCTATTGTACCCAATATCTCCAAAAAAACAATAACCCAGTTCATAACTGTTCTCCATTCTGTTTTTATAAATAGTTTTTATTTTAATTATTATGATTATACGACTGCATATTATTTTCTCCTGTTTGCATCACTAAACACTGTTTTTAATAAATAAAAGGAAGTACCCTTTAAATAAACAATCCGTATAAGAACTATTTATTTGGGGTACTCCCTTATTTCACAAAACTAGACTTGTCCGCAAGCCAAGCAATTAATTACTGTGGCTGCTTTCCGATGTATGCTAAGATACCACCATCAACATAAAGAATGTGTCCGTTTACTGCGTCAGATGCTTCTGAAGCAAGGAATACAGCAGGACCTGCTAATTCTTCCGGCTTTAACCATCTTTCAGCAGGAGTCTTAGCTACGATGAATGAATCAAATGGATGTCTTGAACCATCTGGCTGACGCTCTCTAAGAGGAGCTGTCTGAGGTGTTTCAATATAACCAGGTCCGATACCGTTACACTGGATATTGTACTTACCATATTCAGAACAAATGTTTCTTGTAAGCATCTTAAGACCACCCTTAGCAGCAGCGTAAGCTGATACTGTTTCACGGCCTAATTCAGACATCATAGAACAGATGTTGATAATCTTACCATGACCTCTTTCAATCATTGAAGGGATAACTGCCTTAGAAACGATGAAAGGTGCATTTAAGTCAACGTCGATAACCTGTCTGAATTCAGCAGCAGTCATCTCGCACATAGGGATTCTCTTAATGATACCTGCATTGTTTACAAGGATATCGATAGGAGCAACTTCCTTAGAAATCTGCTCTACCATTGCATTAACCTGCTCTTCGTTTGTAACATCACAAACATAACCATGAGCGTCAATTCCTGCTTCCTTATATGCTGCAAGTCCCTTATCTACTAATTCCTGCTTAATATCGTTGAAAACGATTGTTGCACCAGCCTTAGCCATACCGCTAGCGATAGCGAAACCGATACCGTAAGAAGCACCTGTAACTAAAGCAACTTTTCCTTCAAGTGAAAAATTAACTGACATTTTAAAATCTCCTTTTCTAGTTTGTTTATAAATGAAACCCTTTTGGGGTGACATTTCGGTAAAAAATTAATATGTAGCAGCAAGCATAATACTTGCCGGTTTATTAGGGGAATGAGCAGTGCACGATTCGAGAACCTGCGGTTCTCTCATGCGCGGGCATTCGCGACTATCTTAAGTCTTTCATGTCTACGTGGTCCATGTCGTCAAAGTCCTGATTCTCGCCAACCATGCCCCAGATAAATGTGTATGCGTGTGTAGCTGAAGCTGAATGGATAGACCAGCTTGGTGAAATTACTGCTTCTTCATTTCTCATAACAATGTGGCGTGTCTCTGTCGGCTCACCCATGTAATGGAATACAACGGCATCATCAGGTACTTCAAAATACAGATATACTTCCATTCTTCTGTCATGTGTATGACATGGCATTGTATTCCATACACTTCCCGGCTCAAGGCATGTCATACCCATTTCAAGCTGACAGCTCTCTACCTGTCCCGGAAGAATGTACTTGTTAATTGTTCTGTGGTTAGCACTCTCAAGACAGCCTAACTCCTTCTTATTTTCAGGAAGTATGTCCTTTTCAGGATCAATAAATACAGTAGGATATGTCATATGTGCAGGAGCACTGTTAAAATAGCATTTTGCAGGATTAGCTGCGTCATCACTTGAGAATGTGATTTCCTTTGCACCCATTCCTATATACATTCCGTCCTTATACTTAAATTTATATTCCTTACCGTCAACAGTAACTGTACCGTTACCTCCGATATTGATAATACCCATGTCTCTTCTTTCAAGGAAATATTTTGCACGAAGCTCTGCGCCTGCTTCAAGTGTGAGAGTCTTGGCTGCCGGAGTTGCAGCACCTACAATAATTCTGTCAATCTGGCTGTAAATAGTCTTAATCTCATCTGCTACAAATAAATCCTGAATCAGGAAATCATGTCTTAATCTGTCTGTGTCATAATT
>JAGAJD010000085.1 GCA_017626275.1 Lachnospira sp. | reverse complement strand
TAATCCTTTGGAAATAAAGGACGCATAGGACGGTCGATTACTCTTGATGTAAGAATAGCATTTTCTGATGCTTTTCCTTCTCTCTTATTAAATCCTCCCGGAATTTTTCCTACTGCATACATTTTTTCTTCATATTCCACGCTTAACGGGAAGAAGTCAACGCCCTCTCTCGGTTCCTTTGAAGCAGTTGCCGTAGAAAGCACAACAGTATCACCGTAGTGCATTAAAGCCGCACCATTAGCCTGTGCACAAACTCTGCCGATATCAACACGCAAGGTTCTGCCTGCTAATTCCATTGTAAATTGTTTAAACATATAATCTCCATTCCGCCATGTATACATTTGATATTATCCATAATATACCACAGCTCATTATTATTTATAATGCAACAGAAGCCCGAAACAACTGAAAAACACGCCTACGGCTGCTGTGATATGCTTTTCAGCAGTCTCGGTATAAACTTCTGCCATTAACATTATTTATCATATAAGAAACACAGTTTCCTATATGATAAAAAAAGGCGGAGAATATACTCCGCCCTCTTAAATTACTTTCTGATTCCAAGACGAGCGATAAGATTTCTGTAACCTTCAATATCGTTCTTCTTTAAATACTCAAGTAACGCTCTTCTCTTACCAACCATCTTCAAAAGACCTCTTCTTGAATGATGATCCTTCTGATTAACCTTTAAATGCTCTGTAAGTTCATTGATTCTTTCTGTTAAAATAGCAATCTGAACTTCCGGAGAACCTGTATCGCCAGGCTTTCTTCCGTATGCTGCAATAATTTCTGATTTCTTTTCCTTTGATATCATGTCTGATATTCCTCCTTTATAATAATCGCCTGCTACTAAGAATCAGGTCGGAGTGTCCTGAATCTGAATAGTGGCTAACATACTTTAAAAATATACCATAATTTATAACTGTATGCAAGTACTATTTTCTTTTAATCAACCTATCCGGAAGCCATGTAAGAAGCTTATCACTAATCATATTCATATCAATCGGCTTTGATACAAAATCATTCATTCCGGCTTCAATAAAGCGCTCTTTCACACCGACAACTGCATCTGCAGTCAGCGCAAGTATAGGCAGCTCCTTATAATATTCGCCTTCAATGGCACGTATCGTTTTTGTAGCCTCCACGCCATCCATAACAGCCATGTAATGATCCATAAACACTAAGTCATATCTGTTCTCCCGAACCATATCCACAGCCTGCTCTCCGTTTTCCGCAACATCTATCTGCATCTGAAGCGGCTTTAATATTGCAAGTGCAACCTTCTGATTAATTTTGTTATCCTCGACAAGAAGAATATGTGCATCAGGTGCAGTAAATCCTGCCTCTTTTGCTTTCTTACCCGCAGTATTATTTTCTAAAGCCGAGAATTTTCCGATAACCTCATCGCCTCTTACACCCTGCCATATAGTAAAGAAAAATTCACTTCCCTTACCGTATTCACTCTCAAGATTCAGCGTTCCTCCCATCAGCTCCACAAGCTGTTTTGATATTGTAAGTCCAAGACCTGAACCTTCTTTCCCACGATTCTTGTGTATATCTACCTGTGTAAACGCATCAAAAAGCTTCTGCATGTCTTCCTGCTTTATTCCCTGACCGGTATCTCTGACGGAGATAAACAGCTTTATCATTCCCTCTTTGCACAAAGTCTGCTTGGCACTGATTGTAACTGTACCCTGCTCAGTAAACTTTATTGCATTGTTCATTATGTTTATAATAACCTGACGTATACGGAGTGCATCTCCGTACAGCATACGCGGCATATTTGCATCAACGTCCATGACAAGCTGAATATTTTTGTCCTGTATCCTGTTTTGTCCTATAACCTGTATATCACGCAAAAGCTGTGCAATATCATATGTATCTTCACTAATAACAAATTTTCCCGATTCAATTTTGGAAAAATCAAGCAAATCATTTATAAGACCAAGCAGTGCATTTCCGGAGCTTTTTATATTCAAAAGATAACCTGTCTCCTCCTGCGGCCACTCCTTACGAAGCAGAACCTCCGTAAGACCTACAATGGCATTCATCGGAGTCCTTATCTCGTGCGACATATTCGACAAAAATGTTGATTTTGCCGCATTTGCCTCATCTGCCCTCTGCTTTTCCTCCTTAAGCCGCTCTATAAGATGTACATCGGGACTTTCCACAGTAAGGAAAAATGACAGATTAATCAGAGTAATACCAAGACTTGTAAAAAGCACCGTAGGATGCATCGCCTGATAAGTTGATATAACCATCTGTCCCCCGTATGCCAGCAATACAACAAAACGCTTTTTCTGATTAATTTTTTTCCAGTGATATATAAGCGTCACTATCGTAATAACAATATATGCCGCAACAACAAAAAACACCATAAACACCGCCGGTCCCCATGAATAATTTCCGGCAGGTGTCTCAACATACCTAAGCGGCAGTGCAACAACTCCTATCATCGCAATTATAATAGGAAGCCACCATATTTTATTATACTTTTTGAGCGTACAATACTCCTCATGTATAAGCGAATCTGCATACAGGAAACATATAAATATCTCTGCAAGCATACTTTCGAGAAATATATTGTGGCATATACGGTTAATATTTGCCGGTACTGTATCCAGATGATTAACAGTGTACACTGTTATCATGTCAAAAATCATATAAAATAAAGACACAAACAATGATGCTGAAAATATCCTATGAGAATATGTCTTAACACGTTTTACCGAAAAATATACTGCCATAATAAACAATATAATTACAAGACAACCAAACTGGAGTTTCACCATATGTATTCCTCCCCATAAATGTGACGCACATTTTACAGCATAAACATTTCCCTTGCAAATGCAGCATCACTTTCCATCTGTTTCTTTAAGGTTTCCACTGAATCAAATTTCATTTCCTGCCGTAAAAAATGCATAAGCTGCACATCTATATAGTGACCATACGCTTCGCTGTCATAATCAAACAAATTAGTCTCCACGCTTAAAAGCGGGCTGTCATCTAATGTAGGACGCACGCCAAGATTGGTAACGCCATAATATTTCTGTCCGTCAATGCATGTAACAGACGCATAAACACCGTTCGGAGGAAGCAGCTTGCTGTCCGGCGGATATATATTCATTGTAGGAAGATTAAGCTGTCTTCCAAGCTGTTTGCCTTTTGATACAACACCATAAATTGAATACGGTCTGTCCAAAAGCACATTTACCGTTTCCATATGTCCAAGCTTAAGCTCTTCTCTTACATATGTACTGCTGATTTCCCTGTCATTGTACCGTTCTTTTTCCACGATAATCGTCTCAAAGCCATATTCCGGTCCTTTTTCCAGAAGCATTTGTGGTGTACCCGCTCTTTCTTTTCCGAAACGGTAGTCAGTTCCCACAACCACATATTTTGCATGAAGCTTGTCAATAATTATCTCTTCTATAAATTTTTCAGGTTCAGTATTCATAAGTTCCTTTGTAAACGGATACTCAACCTCAACATCAAGCCCCATTCCTTCAAGAAACATTCTGCGCTCAGTGTTAGTAGTTATAAAATGCTGATGTTTCTGCGGGCAGATGCTTAACGGAATTTTATCAAATGTAAATACAACAGATAAAAGCTGCTCTTTTTCTGCTTTCTCTTTTATTATTGATATGAGCTTTTGATGTCCCATGTGAACGCCGTCAAACTTCCCCAGCGTAACAGCCGATGCTCTCTCCAGATTAAAATCTGAATTTCCCTGAATATATTGCACCTTACGTTCACACCCCTTTCATTTTTAAATGCACTTCATTAGTAATTAATTATACCTCTGCCGTGTAAAACATTTTTACAGGAGCAAAAACGCCATTCCCATAAGCGTATATTCCAACAAACACACCATTGCTGTCATATATTCTGAACTGCTCCTGTTCACTATATTCTGTTTCTTCTTCCTGCAAAAGTGCTTTCCCCGAAAACTTATTGCCGTTATAGATAAGTTTATGATATTCCTCCCGGACAATAAGCTTTCTCAAATCGGAAAACATCTCATCAACAAACGTTATGTTTTGTTCTATTTCCCCTTTTAAAACCAACGCCGCTATCTGATTAAGCGTCAGGCTGTCATCTATTCCGAATCTGCCAACCCCTGTACGCACAAGCTTTTTCATACAGGCACCGCAGCCTAACTTCTTTCCGATATCCTCACACAGCGTTCTTATATATGTTCCCTTAGAACATTCCACCGTGAAGGTAACTGTCTTTTCTTCATCAACAAGATTAATCTCATTAATATGAATAGACCGGATATACACTTTTCTGGCTGCCCGCTCGATTTCAATTCCCTGTCTCGCCAATTCGTACAATTTATGTCCCTTGTGCTTCAAAGCTGAATACATCGGTGGAATCTGATAGTACTCCCCTAAAAAAGAATTACATGCGTCAATAATCTGTAACTCATCAGCATGTACTTCACAGGTACCTGTCACTTTCCCTGTTGTATCCTGCGTGTCTGTGGTAGTTCCCAAAAGCATAACTGCCTCATAAGTCTTACCCCAGTCCGTAATCATACCGCATAACCCCGTAGCTTTCCCTAAGCAGACAGGAAGAACTCCCTCTGCTTCCGGGTCAAGCGTACCGGTATGCCCTATTTTTTTCATATGGAGAATTCCACGCAGCTTTGCAACAACATCGTGAGAAGTGTACCCCTGTTCTTTATATACATTAATGATACCATTCATCTTTATATCCTCTGTCATCAGGAAACAGCCATGTACTGTTCCTCAATCTGTGCACCTATACTGTTAATTATATTATGCACGGTTCCTTTTGCTGTAAATCCTGCAGCACGGATATGTCCGCCGCCGCCAAAGCTGACCGCAATCCTGCTCACATCAATTATTTTTTTAGAACGCATACTTACTTTATATTCATTTTCACCTGTCTCATATAGGAAAATTGCAACCTCCACGCCTTCCGTCAGCCTTAGCTGCTCAATAATTCCGCCAAGCTCTTTTCCCGTAACACCGTAAAAATCCATCTCATTTTGCGTAACAAGTGAAAATATACATCTGCCCTCATAGAATAATACACTCTCAAGCAATGCTCTTCCAAGAATCTGATTCTGAATGTATGTCTTCTTATAAAAGCTGTTATCAATGATGTCCGAATAATCAATACCCTTTTCCATCATTTTTCCGGCAATCATCATAGTCTCTGCCGATGTGGCACTGTATTTAAACACACCTGTATCATGAATAATTCCGGTATAAATACATTCAGCCGTACTTTTGCTTATTTTATCATCTTCAAGCGTGCGGTAAAGCACCTCACATGTGGAGCTTGCTTTACCGTCTATCAGATTAATATCCGCAAAGTTTTGATTGCTGACATGATGGTCTATGCATATCGTCTTATCAGCATTTTCATAGCAGCTCACAAAAGGTTCGATTCTGTCAAGACTGCTGCAGTCCAAAACGATAAACACATCAAAATGCTTTCCGCTGTCAGGCTCATTTTTTACTGCTTCAAGCTTATTAATATAACCAAATTCTTCACCCGGCTGTTCGAGATATACAGATACATCAAGCTCCGGCATATTGTCTGCAAGATAGTTATATAATCCCATACATGAACCCACACAGTCTCCGTCAGGTCTTATATGTCCCGTAATTCCGACTGTCTGTGCATCTTTTAAAGTTTCAAGGATATTCATACCAATCTCCGTCCTTCCTAAACAACACAAGCTCTACTCTTCAACATCTTCCTGTGGCTGTTCTTCTTTATGATTTTCATCATCACGCTTCGTAACCTCGTCGATAAGCTTTGACATATTTACGCCGTATTCAATCGACTGATCCAGAATAAATGTAATTTCCGGAGTATTGCGCAGATTGATATTTTTTGCGAGCTGTCTCCTTATATATCCTTCTGCACTCTTTAAACCTTTCATAGTATCCTTCTGTGATTCCTCGTCTCCCAGCACACTGATATATGCCTTACAGGTCTTTAAATCAGGTGCTACCTCAACCGAAACTACCGAAGTCATCGGATTGATTCTCGGATCCTTTATCTCACCTCTAATAATATTACTCAGTTCCTTTAATACCTCACCATTAACTCTGGTGTTCTTTACACTGTTTTTACGCATTTATAAAACCTATGCCTTTCTAAAGCCTGTTTTATCTTGGAACCTCTACCATTTCATAGGCTTCGATAATATCGCCTTCCTGAATGTCGTTGAATTTTTCAAATACAAGACCACATTCATATCCGGCTTTTACTTCCTTAACTTCATCTTTAAATCTCTTAAGCGTAGCGATTGGGCCTTCGTAAATCTGGTCGCCCTCTCTGCTGATTCTTACAGATGCATTCTTTGTAATCTTACCGTCCGTAACAAGACAGCCGGCAATATTACCTACACCTGAAGCCTTAAATATCTGGCGGATTTCAACATGACCGATTACCTGTTCCTCGTAAATCGGCTCTAACATACCCTTTAAGGCTGCCTCTACATCTTCGATAGCATTGTAAATTACGCTGTAAAGTCTTAAATCAACCTTTTCTCTCTCTGCAACTATTCTTGCCTGGTTATCAGGTTTTACGTTAAATCCGATAATAATTGCATTAGAAGCTGACGCAAGAACAACGTCGGATTCATTAATATTACCAACACCGCCGTGAATAATCTTTACTATAACTTCTTCATTTGAAAGCTTTACAAGACTCTGTTTTACAGCCTCAACAGAACCCTGTACGTCTGCCTTTATGATAATTCCAAGTTCTTTTACATTACCTGCCTGAATCTGTTCAAAAAGGGCATCCAAAGATACTTTATGCTTTGTATCGTCCAAAAGTTTCTTTCTTCCTTCGCTGATAAATGTCTCGGCAAAGCTTCTTGCCTCCTTATCAGAATCCATCGCAACGATAATCTCGCCTGCATTCGGCACATCATTTAAACCAAGAATCTCTACCGGAATAGAAGGACCTGCTTCCTTTACACGGCGTCCCTTATCATCTATCATCGCACGAATTTTACCATAGCATGCACCTGCCGCAATGTGGTCGCCAACCTTTAAAGTACCTTTCTGAACAAGAATTGAAGCAACAGGACCTCTTCCCTTGTCAAGCTCTGCCTCAATTACGATACCTCTTGCCTTTCTGTCAGGGTTAGCCTTTAATTCCTGAACCTCTGCTGTTAAAAGAATCATCTCAAGGAGTTCATCAATACCCTCCTTAGTATGAGCAGAAACAGGTACAAATATAGTTGAACCGCCCCAGTCTTCTGCAACAAGTTCATATTCTGTTAATTCCTGCTTTACCTTTTCAACATTGGCATTCGGCTTATCAATCTTATTTACGGCAACAATTATCTCAACGCCTGCTGCCTTTGCATGGTTGATAGCTTCGATTGTCTGAGGCATTACACCGTCATCTGCTGCAACTACAAGAATTGCAATATCTGTTGCCTGTGCGCCTCTCATTCTCATGGCAGTAAATGCTTCATGTCCCGGTGTATCAAGGAAAGTAATTGTATTATCGCCTACCGATACCGTATAAGCACCAATCTTCTGTGTAATACCGCCTGATTCTTTCGCTGTCACATGTGTTTCCCTGATAGCATCAAGAAGTGAAGTCTTACCGTGGTCAACATGACCCATTACACATACAACAGGAGGTCTTGTAACTAATGTTTCTTCTGCCTCTTCATTTTCCTTTAAGAGTTCAGCAATAACATCAACCTTTTCTTCATGATCGCAGATACAGTTAAATTCCAAAGCAATCTCTTCCGCTGTATCATAATCAATTTCCTGATTAATTGTAACAATCTTTCCCTGCATAAACAGTTTCTTTACAACTACTGACGGCTGAACCTTCATCTTATCTGCAAGTTCTTTAATAGTCAGTGTATCAGGAAGTACTAACTGCTTAATAGTCTCTTCTTCTTTTTCTGCCGGCTTATTCTGTTTCTTATTAGCCTGGCTGTTTACAAATTTAAGATTTTCTCTGTCTTCGTCTTTTCTTCTGTCATTCTTCTTATTGTCTTTTCTGCTCTCCGGCTTTCTTGCATCCGGCTTTGTTTCAAACATAAAATCGCCCTTTGACAGATTATCTTTTCTGTCTCTGTCGTTTCTGCGTCCGCCGCCATTACCGCCGTTAAAGCCGTTTCTTGACTGTCCGTTTGCACCGCCGCCGTTATTGTTGTTACGGTTTCCCTGGAATCCGTTTCTTGTGTTATCTCTTGAACCGTTATTGTCATTGCGGTCGCCACGGTCATTTCTGTCGTTTCTGTAACCGTTGTTTCTTCCATTATTTCTTGAATTATTGTTACTATTGTTATTATTGCCGTTACGGTTATTCTGGAATCCGTTTCTTGTTCCGTTGTCTCTCACGCCGTTTCCGTCATTGCGGTCGCCACGGTCATTTCTTATGTTTCTGTCATTGCGGTCGTTTCTGTCGTTACGGTCATTTCTGTCATTTCTATATCCGCCGTTGTTTCTGTTGTTCTGACCGCTGCCTGTTCTTGGTGCATTTCCGCCCTGAGCGTTACTTCTGTTGTTACTGTTGCTGCTATTGTTATTATTGTTCTTGTTATTCTTATTATTCATCTGATTATCGTTCTTCGCCTGACTCTGATTTCCCTTACGTGTCTCATTTCCATTGGTTTTAGCACTGTTCTGTGGAAAAAACACCTGTGAAATGTGTGATTTCTTTTCTTCCTGCTGCTGACTGCTTTTAGCAGCTTCCTCTGCTGCCGCAGGCTTTGTTTCCTGCTTTACTTCCTGTTTTGCTTCCTGCTTAGTCTCTGTCTTTGCATTTCCGAATTTACTGCGGATTGAAGATATTTCAGCCTCTGTCAGTCCGTTGGAAGCCGTATATTTCTTTGTCTCGTTACTTAATGTCTCTATAATCTCTTTTGATGATATATTTAATTCTTTTGCCAACTCATGAACTCTCATATTTGCCATTCAACCTCTCTTCCGAACAACCCTGTTACTGCTGTTACTGCTGTTCCAAACCATTTTTCAAATGCTTTTCAATCGTATTCTTAAAGCCCTCATCTAATACTGCGAGTGATGCCCTGAACTGTCTGCCTATTGCATGACCTAATGCTTCTTTGTTACTGTAAAAATAAACCGGTATCTCATAATACGTGCACATGTTAGAAAACATTTTCTTCGTATTATCAGAAGAATCATCTGCAACAATCACCAGCTCTGCCGTTCCTGTCTTAACCGCTTTCTCTGTTGCAAATTCCCCGCTCACAATCTTTCCTGCCTTCTGTGCAAGTCCGATCATCGCCAACACTTTATCCTGTTTCAAAATTCTTCAGCTCCTTTGCCAATCTGTCATACACGGCACTTTCTATCGGCATCTTAAATGACCTTTCAAGTCCCTTTGACGCAACCGCTTTCTTAAAACAATCCGCATTAGGACATATATATGCCCCTCTTCCATTTTTCTTGCCTGTCACATCTATTATAATGCCCTCATTTTCCGTCTTTAAGATTCTAATCAAATCTTTCTTGTTTTTCATCTCACGACAGCCAACACACTGTCTTTGAGGTATTTTCTTTGTTCCGGCCAAATAAATCACTCCCTGATAGTATTATTCTTCATATTCCGCAGCATCTGTATCTTCTGTAAAATCTTCCGTAAATGTAAGTTCTTCTTCCTGATCCTCTGCCGCAAAATCGTCCTCTGCCTCGTCACTGTTATTCATCGCATTTACCTGTGCTTCACTCTTAATATCAATACCATAGCCTGTAAGCTTTGCAGCAAGTCTTACATTCTGTCCTGACTTACCGATTGCAAGTGAAAGCTGCTGGTCAGATACAACTATCTCTGCCTTTTTCTCATCAGCGTCAGCTCTTGCAGATACAACCTTTGCAGGGCTTAATGCATTTACGATAAGCTGTGCCGGATTTTCGTCCCACTCAATAATATCAATCTGCTCATTACCGAGTTCATTTACGATAGCCTTTACTCTTGCACCATTCACACCGACACATGCACCAACAGGATCTACATTCGGAACATTTGCTCTTACTGCCATCTTTGTTCTTGAGCCTGCTTCTCTTGCAACACCCATAATCTCAACGATTCCGTCTTTAATCTCTGTAACCTCTTCCTCAAAAAGTCTTTCAACAAGCTTTGGAGAAGTTCTTGATACTTTTACTAATGTTCCCGGTTTTTCTTTATTTGAAACACTTACCACATAGAGCTTAATTCTGTCGCCGCGTTCAAAAACCTCGCCCTTAACCTGATCATTAACTTTCAAAGTTGTCTGTGTTCTTCCTATATCAACGAGAATATTTCCCTTCTCATCAATTCTTTGTACAATACCTGTAATAACTTCTTTTTCTTTTGAGTGATACTCATTATACAAAGCTGCTTTTTCTTCTTCACGAATCTTCTGAACAATTGTACCCTTTGCGTTCTTAGCTGCTCTTCTTGAAAATTCTTCCGACTTTACTTCAACAGTCACTATATCACCAATCTGACAGTCAGGTTTAATCTTTCTCGCATCAGCTAACGCAATCTCAGTTGCAGAAATATATTTTTCCGTATTCTTTTTAGAATTGTTGTCTGTCTGCTCAGGAATTGTAACCTTCTCCACTACCATTCTGTCTGAATAAATATGAAAATCGCCTGTAATTCTGTCTAATACAACTCTTCCGTTCTCCACTGTGTTAAACTGTGTTTTATACTCATCCATCAAAGACTTCTCAATGGCATCAAACATAACCTCTTTGCTGATTCCATTTTCCTTTTCCAATAAGTTAAGCGCTGCAATTAATTCTTTATTCATCATTTCCTCCATTATCTGCCGTAGCGGCGTTTTTTCTATCTATATGTTAATCGCAAAAAGCCCATCGTATCATCGCAAGATTGGCTCTTTCAAATGTCTTCTCTTCTTCATTATCCATCACAAGCGTAACCGTCTCATCATCATATGCCTTCAGCACGCCTGTAAATTCTTTCTGCTTATCCTGTGCCTTATACAGTTTAATATCAATCAGCTTTCCGATGCTTCTCTTGTAATCCTTTTCCTTTTTCAAAGGTCTAAGTAACCCCGGAGAACTTACCTCGAAAATATATTGATCCGGAATATAATCTTCCCTGTCAAGAATTTCATTAAATGCCCTGCTTATAACTTCGCAGTCATCTACTGTAATCCCACCTTCCTTATCAATATAAACTCGTAAATACCAGTCACTGCCTTCTTTTACATATTCCACATCAACCAGCTCAAAGTTATGCGCATCAATCAACGGTTGAATCAGCTCCTCTGTTTTCGCTTCGTAGCTTTCTTTTCTGCCCATTTATTCATCGCCTTTCTTTTTTTCTAACTGTATTAGCCTAACAACGAAAGAGTGGACATCTCTGCCCACTCTTTCATCATCACATATAATACAGAATAGCTAATAGGGGAGTCGAACCCCTGTCTTCGCCGTGAGAGGGCGACGTCTTGACCACTTGACCAATTAGCCATAAGTGCTGTGGCACACACATCAGTTCTAAGTGCTGCTCAACAGTACTTTGTTATAATACACCATTGTTTTAAAAAATGCAAGTACTTTTTAAAATTTTTTTAATTTATTTTTCATTGTGGTGATTAATATGCTTATATAAGAAATTTTATCAAATCACTATTCATAATATCGTATGCATTTTTATCTGTTTCCTTAATATTAATTCCTGAATAAACCGCCAGCTTAAAAAGCATATCCATAATCTTCTCAGGCGTAAAACCACCTGTACGCTTTTTAATCTCCTCTGCACTTATCCCGATAATCTCATGTGCCGCCAGATTACGCACCTTTTGTTCTGCCTTACGGATATTGTTCATCAATTCCACAACATCTTTTTTATTACATAATTGTTCAATAATAATCAAAAGGTTACTTGCCGCAATATTGGTATTATCATGCCAGTTGTATCCTTTTTTAATACCTCTTTGCTGCAGCTTCTGCATTGAAAGACACCAGCCGTTATTCTTCTCCTCGCCTATATCTGCCAGTGATAATTTACAATATTTCTTTAATATACGCTGTGAAAGAGAATAAAATATCGGTGTAATATCTCTCATAAAATCGACGTATTGTTTCTTCTGCAGCTTAATCTGCATGGATAACAGATACTCATACTCCTTCATTTCACGTTCCGAAACAATAGGAAACCACTTATCACACCCGGCAGCTTTTCTATTTGCATTTATATACTTTAAATCAAGATTTTTTCTTGCTGCCGCAATTCTAAGAAATCGCATAAATTCCTCTGACGGCTGCACAAACAACTCCTCCGCCTGCATTTTTGCAGCTTCGTAATCATAT
>JAGAJD010000084.1 GCA_017626275.1 Lachnospira sp. | reverse complement strand
CGTGCGAACCGCTATATACAGGTACTTGAACAGGAACGCTATATTAAAAATACGAGAATTTTGGAACCTGCGGCATTTAAAAGCTTAATAAAAGCCTTTCTTGCAGCACAGAAAAAAGCACTAGCAGACTGTTCGCTGATTAAAATAACTCCCGATAAGGAAGGTATTGTATACACCAGCGAAAAGCTTTCGAGACTATTCAGAACTTCTGATTATATTGGAAGCTTAGATGACGGTTATCTTTATGTACTGCTTGCCAATACAAATCTGAGTGATGCCGGTTATGTAACCGAACGAATAAGTGAGGCGGGCTATACATATGACATTGTAAAGGAAATATAATATGACAATGCTTACATTTTTTTATATTGTGATTGGAATAAATGCCTTTATTGCATTATGCTATCTGCTCTGGGGATTTATTTGTGTACACAATAAAGAACACGGCAGACTGCTTTACTTTATACGTTTTATGGTTATGATTGTCTGCCCTGTAATCGGTATTTTGTATTTTGTGTGCAGCAATTTATTTCATAAGCTTTTCTTTCACAAAGATGTAGATTTATCTGCCGTAATCTTTAATAAGGAAAAAATACGCCAGGTGGAGAGAAGCGACATGGAGCGCGAGATAAATTTTGCTCCTATTGAAGAAGCTATCGCTGTCAGCGACTATAAGAATCAGCGCCAGCTTATGATGGATGTACTGCGCAGTGATATACGTTCGTCACTCGGCTCAATTTCACTCGCATTAAACAGTGAGGATTCAGAGGTTTCACATTATGCCGCCAGCGCACTTCGTGATGAGCTTGGTGATTTCAGAAGCACAGTATTAAAAATACAGAAAAATCTTCACAGTAAAGAACAATATGTTCCGGCTGAATGTTGCCGCCTTATTGAGTATATGCACCCTGTATTGATACAGGAAATTTTTCCCGAACCGGAGCATAAAGGCTATGTCCTTATATTTGAGGAGGCTGTTTCTACATTATATAACAGCCACCCCGACATGGTAAAAAATAAATACTATGAATGGCTGATTGACCAGCTTCTTTTAATTCACGATACGGATGCAGCAAAAAAATGGTGTGATATCGTGAAAACCCGGCTTAAAGAGCAGCTTACTGCCTATAAATGTCTGCTTAAATTTTATTACACTACACAAAACAGCCGGTTATTTTTTGAGACAATGCAGGAATTGAAGCAGTCTGATATTCCTATTGACAATGATACACTTGAAATATTTAGAACCTTTAGTTAAGCCGCATGCAAATGCGGCAGAACGGAGACGATATGTCCATGACGACTATTACACTGCTGCAGGTTATTGAACTGTTTTTAATATACACACTGCTTACAGTTGTTATACCTGACTTGCTTTTACATAAAAAATACTCATATGACAGTCTTTCCAAACGTTTTATGACAGACTTTACACTGGGGAATTTTTACTTTATGAATCTTGTATTTATTCTCCAGCTTGCACATATTTCTTCTGTCTATACGCTGATTGCATTTACGGTTCTTCCGATAGCCGCAATATTAATTATACAGAACCGGAAACAATTAAAGCCGGCACTTCTTTTGGCTGCTGACAATATGAATCGTATATCAAGAGGTACATTAGGCATAAAGACTTTTCTAAATACTATTGCCAAAAGTTTTTGTTCCTATGTTGGCAGACTGCTTAAGCGTATGTCCAAACAAATTTGCAGCCATAAGCTTGAATTTGTTTTTCTTATCGGGCTTGCAGTATTTTTATGTTATCTGTACGGTACTAATGAAATTGTTCAGTTTGGATATACAGCTTCCGACCTGTCGGTACACAACTACTGGATTAATGAGATGAGTAATAATAATATTTTTGCCGCAGGTGTTTATCCTTTTGGTTTTCACTGTATTATTTATTACATACATGCTGTTTTTGGAATTGATACCTACATTATATTAAGGCTTTTTTCGATTGTACAGACATTTTATATACATTTAGTATTGTACACATTTATCCGCAGCATATGCCGTTCTTCATATGCCGCTTACGTGGGAATGTTTCTGTATATTGCAGTTGATTTGTACCATGAAAACTGCACAATACGATATTTAAGCGCTCTTCCGCAGGAATACGGAATGCTTTTTATCCTGCCGTGTATTTATTATATTTTTGAGTTTTTTAAACATCAAAAGGAAAATGCTGAAAAAAAGCTTATTGGGGAAGACCTTTTTTTGGCTGCATTAAATTTTGGCATGACGATTTCCGTTCATTTTTATGACACAATGATTGCCGGACTATTCTGCGCTGCGATTGTAGTTGGATTTGCAGTGCGTTTTTTCAGACCTCGGTATTTTCTGCGCATTATGAGCGCCCTGATGCTTGCTTTGCTGCTCGGAATACTTCCGATGGCTGTCGCCGTATTATCAGGAAAACCAATGCAGGGTTCTATCGGCTGGGGAATGAATATTTTAACCGGCAAGAGCAGTTCAGGTTCAGCCAATAATAGCACAAATAACGGCACAAATAACAGCACAGGCAATAACGGCTCGGCTGCCGGTACATCTAATAATAACGCAGGCAGCATTACAGGCGAAGCCGCCGATGAAAAAGCTAATGAAAAAACTGACACAATACAGGAAAACAAAGCTGTAAAACCAACCTTTAATCTCACATCTTTTTACAGAACATTTTACAGTACACTTTCCGAAAACATTCGCGTAAATATTTTCGAACAAAACAGTTATTTATTTACGGCTGCGATTCTTGTCTGCTGCATTTTTCTTCTGCTTGCAGGAATTGGCATGTGTATCGGAAAACAGTACGATTACGGCTTCAGACAGATAAGTATCAGTGTATTTATTATGCTTTTGCTTATTCTGTTTAATTCCAAAGACATAGGACTTCCACAGCTTATGGATCAGAACCGTTCAAGAATCTATCTGGTATATATGCTTACGATATTATATGCCATGATTATAGATTTTCCTGGGGCTGTTATAATGTCAGTTTTTAATAAAGAAAAAATAATGAATGGTGTTTCACTATTTTTAGGTAGTTCCGTCTGCATTACAGCCACCATACTGTTTGGAATCAGAGGAAGCGTAATTATGCCTAAAACCGCCGTATTGCAGACTAACGGTGCTGTCACATGTCTTTACCGGATTATTAATGAACATAAGGACGGCACATGGACTATCGTATCGGCAAATGATGAACTTCAAATGATGGACACTCACGGCTACCATTATGAAACTATATCACTTTTAAGATATATGAAGTATGCAACGACACAGCAGCGTGTCACAATTCCTACAAAATATGTTTACTTTTTTGTAGAAAAAATTCCGTTAGACTACACTGTCAGCTATGACGGAAGCGGGCAGACTATTTCTTCTGAAGGTGCAAGAAAAAAGCTGCCTGAAAGCGGAGGAATCAATGCATATAAATCAGAGAACCGTTTTATTGTAATGTCTAAAATGTATTATTGGGCGGAAAGCTATAAAAATTTATTTCCTACTGACATGAACATTTATTACGAGGACGACGAATTTATATGTTACCGTCTGATTCAGAATGAATCGAGCCTGCACAGTCTTACAATAGACTACGGCTACAACCAGTAAATAAGAAAAGGAGAGTATCATCATGAAAAGCAATATGCTGTCAAAACGTGTTTATTTTACAATAAGCTGTATTATGCTTCTTGCTTTATTTATGTTCCAATTTTCCAGCTTAATCCGCCAAAAATATAATAACTACAATGAAAATATTTATGCTGCGGAAAATGACAGCTCCCTTACTTCCGATTCTGCCTTTACTGTTGAAACTACTCCTTCAAAAGTCCTCTCTGACAACCGGCATTTTGCAGTATATATAGGAAATACATCTGCTACGGCTGCCGGAGGTACCGTATTACAATGGTGCCGATATACAAAACGCAATTTAATCACTTACGACAGTATCACGCAGTATACTTCATATACAAGACGTACTCCTGACGCAGTGCTTATTGATTCGTCATATCTTGATTTAGACCGTGACATTTCCTATTTTAATAAGCTCACAGAATCAGGAATAAATCTTGTATTCTGTACACTGCCCGATTTTGCTGCAATCTCTGAAAATACAGAGCTTCAGAATCTGTTTGGAATTTCAGCCACAGTAATGCCCTCGCTTAAGGCATCAGGATATAAGCTTTTTGGCGGTTTTCTGCTTGGCGGAGAAACATGGTATATGAGCAATACTGAAGAGGAAGAGACCTATCAGGATTTTGAACTGACGCTCCCGTGGTATGTTACCGGAAATGCAACAAAAACATATATGTCCGCAGTTTTAGACGGTTCAATCTACGGGACTGTAAGAAATGAGGATTTACCGCCCGTATTATGGCGTAAAAGTTACGGACACTCCTATGTGTTCTGTGTCAACGGCGATTACATAAAAGATTGTGCCGGACTTGGCATTTTAAGTGCAATTATGTATGAGCTTTGCGATTACTCAGTTTATCCTGTAATTAATTCGGAAGCTGTTGCCGTTGTCAATTT